>NZ_JBMERP010000061.1:0-22539 GCF_049310925.1 Virgibacillus sp. DJP39
GTATTATATTATTTATGGGACATTTTTTATAAAACAAGGGATATTGCCGGAGAATGTCGAAACATATAACATATATAGAGTAATTCCTCTTAATAATTACTTACAAAAGGAAGTGAATTTTAATGCAATGCCCTAATTGCTACCAGGAAACAGAACAAGGAAAGTTCTGTACCAATTGTGGTGCATCAATTCCAACAGGTGATTCTCCAGTTACTGAAGAACCAATAAAAGATGAGTCAGAATTCGAGCAACAAACGCAAGAATATACGGATGACTCCATCCAATCAAATGAAACTTTAGAGAAATTAAAAGAATCATCTGCTAATTTCAGTCACTTTTTCCTTACGATTGTTAAAAAACCAAGCGAAGTAACACGGGCAAACGGGAATGACTTTTTATCTGGTATCATTTCTATCTCCCTTTATTCATTTCTTTTTGCTTTAGGTTACTACCTATTAGTTGATAGCTTTATCAATACGTTTTTAGGTACTGCTGGCAATGGTATGTTGGGGGGACGGCCGAAAGTTCAATCATTACCTTTTACAGATGGATTCCTGTGGCCTTTTCTAAAATTCATCATTTTATTTGCTATTATGGCGTCCTTAACGTTTGCGGGCTTAAAGCTTACAACCAGTGACTATTCTTTCCAATCAATTGTTGCTAAATATGGTGGTTACTTAATACCTTTTTCTTTACTGCTGGTAGTCGGTTATATCCTTATGTTTATTAGTTTATATTCTATTGGACTTGTCGCGATAGTTGTTAGTGTTGTTGGTTCCATTTTACTTATCCCAACATTTATTCTACTTGAGCAAGCGGTATCAGGAATTGACCGAATTTATTTACTGATCATCCTTTACATGTTGAATATCCTGGTCACTTTATTTGTTTTACAGTCCATATTTGCGTCAGCTTTAAGGTTCACACCATTTAGTAGAATGTTTGGACTTTAAGCAAGCTATAAGAACGAAGAAAAATCTCTTGCCAGATAATTGACAAGAGGTTTTTCTTAACCAAAAAATAAATCAAGTATGTTGCTGCCTGCTGAACTTTTTTTGTTGTAAAATTCAGAGTACCCACAATTCTTACAGTAAATAACAATAAATTGATTGTGTTGAACATCAAACATTTTTGACAGACCTGTGCCTGACATTGAGACCTCTTTTTGATCAGCATCTTTACTTCCACACTTTAAACAACCGTTCGATTCTCCCAAAAATATCACCCTTTATTTTTTATACGGTAACTGTTATCTTTTGTTTCAAAATTGTAGTAAAATTATTAGTCAGAAGCAATAACTTGAAATGAAAAGGATGTGACGTATGCCAATTTCAATTCAGGGTCTGACGAAGCAATTTCCAAACGGCAAAGGAATATTTGATGTATCCTTTGACATTGCAGATGGTGAAGTATTCGGATTCTTGGGTCCAAATGGCGCAGGAAAATCAACAACAATCCGGCACATCATGGGCTTCATGCGACCTACGGAAGGGACAACAACAATCAACGGTGTAGATTGCTGGAAAAATAGTTCAGAAATACAAAAATCCGTTGGCTATCTTCCGGGAGAAACAGCCTTCCTAGAAGGAATGAGTGGACAGGAATTCCTCATGCTTTTGGCAGGGATGAGAAAATTAAAAGATACGAGCCGACAAAAAGAATTAATCGAACGCTTTCAGTTGGACGCAAAAACACCTATTCGAAAGATGTCTAAAGGTATGAAGCAAAAGATCGGCATTGTCGCCGCTTTTATGCACGATCCCGCGGTACTTATTTTAGATGAACCCACTAGTGGCTTAGACCCTTTAATGCAAAATACATTTGTTGATTTAATTAAAGAAGAAAAAGAAAATGGAAAAACAATTTTGATGTCCTCCCATAGTTTTTCTGAGATTGACCGGACGAGTGACCGCGTTGGAATTATTAAGGATGGAAAATTAGTTGCAGTAGAAGACATTCGAAAACTGCAAGCCATACAGCGGAAGGTTTTTCAGGTTACCGTCAAAACTGATGAGGATATTATCAGTCTGAAAAACAGTAATCTTGACGTCATACAAGTAGACGGACATCAAGCTCAAATTGCTGTTCAGGGTGATTACGAAACATTCATCAAAACCATTAGTCACTGCGGTATTACCAGTATTGATATTCAGCGTCAAAATCTCGAGGATATCTTTATGCATTTCTACAGCAGGGAAGGTGATCAATAATGGGCTCCCTATTTACGGTAATGATGAAAAATAATGCGAAGTCGATAGGTAGCTTCACACTTGGATCCATCTTTTATTTAGTAATGATTATTTGGATTTATCCTTATATTGCGGATTCCAAATTTTTTGAAACGATGTTTGAGACTTTGCCAGATAGTTACATGAAAGCATTTGGCTTACATGCTGGAATATCCAGTATGAGTGGTTTTGTCGCTGGGGAATATTACGGTCTGCTATTTATTGTCATTTTATTGATTTTTTCTGTCACAACTGCCACACAACTAATAGCACGTTTAGTAGACCGGGGTTCTATGGCGTATTTATTGTCAAGTGGTCTTTCGCGCACAAAAATCGCTTTAACACAGATGTCTGTCATTATCATTGGGTTAGGAGTAATCATTACAACCACTACGTTAACTGGTGTAATAGGAGCTGAGCAATTTATACAAGAAGGTAATTTTGATGCAGGCTCATTTATCAAACTGAATGTGGTCACCTTTTTACTATTTTTTGCAATCAGTAGCTATTGCTTTTTATTTTCTTGTATATTCAACGATGAAAAGAGGGCACTTGCCGTATCTGGAGGTCTTTCATTTATATTCTTTGCGGTCGACATGCTGGCAAAAATCAGTGACAAACTTGATTGGTTACAATACTTCACTATCTTTACTACATTTGACGCAACTGGGATTGCAGAGGGAAACGTGGATATTTTACCAATTAGCTTGGGGTTGGGAATAGCTGGTATCATTCTTTATACCGTCGCCATCTTTATTTTTAAAAATAGAGACCTTCCTCTTTAATTATGTAGGTTGGAACCCTTACTTTCCAACCAGGAGTTTGTTAGCAATGACAAACTCCTCAATTATTCAGAACTGTGTCCATCAAACGTGGCTGTTGCAATACCTTCTATATCCTCCACTGTTCCAACACTTTCATCACTATTGTAATA
This sequence comes from Virgibacillus sp. DJP39, assembly GCF_049310925.1. NCBI lineage: Bacteria > Bacillati > Bacillota > Bacilli > Caryophanales > Bacillaceae > Virgibacillus > Virgibacillus sp. DJP39. Next base: position 3,163 of record NZ_JBMERP010000061.1, read on the forward strand.
CATGTCATCATAATCTTCATGATCGTCATAAAAGTCTGAAGGAGAGTCTGATGAACCATACCTTTCAACTTCCTGCCACGCATCTTCTCTGTCAAACCCTGTTTGCGTTTCATTTGTGTGGTCATGCAGATTAGTGGTCATAATATCTTCCTCAACCGGACGGTATTCAACAAATGTGTCGTGTTTAGCATGTGCAACACATCTGTCAGCAGTTGGAACTGCTTCTAACCGCTCGACTGGTATGTCACTGCCACACGTACTGCAAATCCCATATGTCCCTTCTTCTATCGCAGACAAAGCTTCATTTATTTCTTTTAGTTCAACTTCAGTGTGCTGCGATAACGCCTGATCCCTTTCCATACTGAATAATTCTGTACCCGTATCAGCTGGATGATTATCATAATTAGATAGTTCTTGTAGTCGTATTGAATATTGTCCATCCGATTCCCTTAAACGGAACAATTCTGATTGTCTATGGACTAATTGATTTTTAAATCCTGATACCTGTTGTCTAGTTAACATTGGTCTTTCCCCTCCAATATAGATGCAAATTGCTACTACCTATAATTTGCGCAAATGACCAGTATTCATGCGGTTTAAACCTATTGGTTATTACCCCAAATCATGTCAATGTGGGGAATATTATCATCAAGATATATTTCTGATTTTTGAATAAATCCTAATTCTGAATAAAATTTATGCAGGTAATTTTGCGCCTGAATTTTAATACGGTTTTCATTCCATTCATTTGTTATATATTGAATCGCATTTTCCATCACTAATTTACCGTATCCTTTACCTCGGTGTGGCTTCGTTACCAATACACGACCGATTGACGCTTCATCATATTTTGATTTAGTTGGTAAAATACGGACATATGCTGCAATTTCATCATTAACTGTCAAAAAGTAATGAACAGCTTCCTGATCATGTCCGTCTATTTCTTCGTAGGCACATTCCTGCTCTACTACAAACACGTCTACTCTTGCCTTCATAATATTGTATAACTCGTCATTTGATAATGCTTGAAAGTCTTTTATATGCCATTCCATACTACTTACTCATCCCTTTTTTTCTTTTCATAATAGCAGAAAAGCAGCTCCTACGCGAAGAACTGCTTTTTATACTTATAGATCATCAAATCCGTTATCACTGTAATTTACTTTTGTATATTGTCTTGGTTTTTGTTCAAAAAAATCAGACTTACCTAAGTCCACTTCTTCATACGCTTTAATCCAGCGTAAAGGATTTTTACGGTATTCGGGGTAAGGCCGTTCGTAACCAAGCTGTTTGCACCTTACATTAGCATAGAACTTAATATATGATTCCACATCTTTTATATCAATGCCAGTAATGCGGTCACCGATGATGTAATTTGCCCATTCTATTTCAAGCTTAACCGCTTCGTGAAAGGTTTGTTGTACGAAATCATTCATATCCTCTGAATCATAGTCTGGGTATTCAACAAGTATTTCTTTGTATATTTTTACAAACAAGTCAACATGAATTTGTTCATCCCTGTTAATATAATTAATCATGGTTGAAGTTGCCATCATTTTTTGATTTCGGGCTAAATGATAAAAAAATGCGAATCCTGAATAGAAGAACAGTCCTTCAAGGATAACATCGTAAACAATTGACTTTAACAGGCTTTCTACGGATGGATTTTCCACAAATTCAGCATACCCTTTTGTGATAAAGTCATTACGTTTTTCCAGGACAGGTTCACTCCGCCAAAAATCAAAAACTTCATCCTGTTTTGTTTTAGAGACTAGACTTGATAACACATAGGAATATGAATGATTATGGATTACTTCCTGTTGTGCCAAAATAATCATCAACGCGTTTAAACTTGAATCAGTCAGGTAATCTGCTACTTTCCCTGCATAATCTGTTTGGATGCTGTCCAGTAACGCCAATAAACCAATAATTTTGAGAAAAGCATCCTGTTCATCATCCGTAAGTGTTTGCATTTGTTTTCGGTCTTGTCCCATGTTTATTTCAAACGGCGTCCAAAAATTGCCCAACATTTTTTTATACTTTGGGTACGCCCAGGAAAACCTGACGTCATCCCAATTTAAGATATTTGAACTCGAGCCGTTAATAATTTTTGTCGATTGATTTGGCGCGTCCTTGTCCATGATTGTACGCATATTTATCGATGACATGATTCTCCTCCTTAATGTGTGCTCCGTATGATGATTCCATACTTAACTTGAACATGATTCACATTCGTCGATTTCCGATGATGTTGACCGTAAATAATAGGTTGTTTTAAAACCTGATTTCCATGCTTGTAAATGAATCTCCAACAGCTCGCGGGCTTGTACTCCATTTGGCACATAAATATTAAATGAGATTCCCTGATCAATATGTTTTTGCCTTGCAGCGTTTTGCCTGACACTCCATCTTTGATCAAGTAAATAGGCAGATTTATAATACCAGGTTGTTTCCGCATTTAGATCAGGTGCTGTTACTGGAATTTTAAAGTCCTTTTTCTCCTCTGAGTAAAACTTCCTGAAAATCGGGTCAATGCTTGCAGAACTTCCAGCAATCAAAGAAGTTGAGGAATTTGGCGCGACAGCCATTAAATAACTGTTTCGAATGCCATGTTCTTTGGTTTCCTGTTTTAGTTGATCCCAATCCAAGTCAGAAGTTTTATCATCCATATATCCTTTTCGTTCAAAATACTTTCCTGTTTGCCATTCCGAACCTTCATATAATGGGTATGCACCTTTCTCCTTGGCAAGATTAACACTTGCCTGAATCGTTAAATAGGCGATGGTTTCATATAAACTATCTGCGTATCTAACCGCTTCATTGCTTTCCCATTTCACTCGTTTAAGCGCTAATAAATGATGCCACCCAAACGTTCCAAGTCCTATAGCACGATAACGTTTGTTCGTATAATCCGCTTGTGGAACCGGTATGTTATTTAAATCAATAACATTATCCAGCATCCGCACTTGAATTGGGATAAGTTCTTCCAGTACCTCGTTGGTTACAGCTCGTCCTAAATTAATCGAAGAAAGATTGCATACAACGAAATCACCAGGTTCTTTTGTAATCAGGATTTTTCCGTCTTTTGTTTCCTGGCCCAGAAATTTTGTTGGACTTTGGTTTTGCATAATCTCCGTGCACAGGTTGCTGCAATAAATCATACCTGTATGTTTGTTTACATTTTGACGATTAACTTCATCACGGTAAAATAAAAATGGACCTCCTGTTTCGAGTTGACCTTTCATTATAATTTTCATAATATCAATTGCAGGTACCTTTTCTTTAGACAAGTTTGGGTTAGCAAGACACGCTTCATATTTATCACGAAAAGATCCTCTGCCTTTTTCTTCATCATAATAATCTTCCAGTGAATATCCCATTACAGTTCGCACTTCATGGGGATCAAATAAATACCAATCTTCCCGTGCTTCAACCTTTTTCATAAATAAATCAGGTAACGTAACACCGGTGAATAAATCATGGGTCCTAAATCGCTCATCACCATTGTTTAGTTTTGCATCAAGGAATGTATGTATGTCCTTATGCCAAACATCTAAGTACACACAAATAGCGCCTTTTCGTTGTCCCAGCTGGTCGACACTGACAGCAGTATTATTTAGTTGTTTCATCCAGGGCATTACACCTGAAGAAGCGCCTTTAAAACCTTTTATCATACTTCCACTCGAGCGGATCTTCCCTAAGTAAACACCTATTCCCCCACCATTTTTTGATAAGTTTGCAATATCGGTGTTGCTGTCATAAATACTTTGCAGGCTGTCATCCAGCGTATCAATGAAACAGCTGGATAACTGCCCATAGCTTTTTCCAGCATTAGCGAGTGTTGGTGTTGCAACGGTCATATATAAATTACTCATTGCCCAATAGGCATCCTCCACTAACTTTAACCGTCTATTTTTGGGCTCGTCCTGCATAAGCGTCATAGCAATTATCATAAACCGCTCCTGTGGAAGTTCAAAGATTTGTTTGGAGTAGTCCTTTGCCAAGTAACGATCCGCTAATGTCTTTAAACCGATAAATGTAAAAAGCTGATCACGCTCTGGGCAAATAACGTTACCTAGATAGTCCATGTCCTCTTTTGAATAGGTATGTAATAATGCTTCGTTGTAGATACCAATAGTTGTTACCTCATTAATCAGCTCGTAAAGCGACCCATATTTATCTTGATAGTTATAGTTGCGGTTACTTGCCGCTTGTTTGTATAACCACTCGGAATAAATGGCAGATGCAGCATATGTCCACTCAGGATTCTCTTCATCTATATTGGCTAGTGCCTCAAGTGTAAGATGGTTTACCCAATCTTCGTCTGATAGCGTTGGCTTTACATCACTTCTTTTTTCTAAAAAGGCTTGAATTGGTAGTGCAGAAAATGACTCTCTTAACTTTTCCTCCGTATAATACTTCCAACTGGTTAACGTTGCATTTTGCATGGCTAAACAACTCCTTTTTTTATATTAGAAAACTTGGCTTATCGCCTGGCCTTTATGGCCACTTAGTTGCACTTATGCAGTGAGAAAGGATTTATACTTTTTTTACTGCGCACAAAAAAACCGTTCACGCTAAGGGCCATGAACGGTTAAAACGACAGAAATAGGTTCTCCATCATTTCGTATTCTTTGGCCCCGAAGAATTGAAACTTATTACAAGCTTTGGCAGGTCTCCTGACTTATGTGTTAATCTACTTGAGTACCTTCCCGTATTATTGCTGTTAAGCAAAACAATACAGTGGTTATTAGACTCGTTCGTCCACATTCACAGTTGCGGGGACAGTTCCGGTTTCACACCAGATTCCCTATTAAGGCCATTAAACTGGCCACCAACGCTTGTAGGTTATAACTATATATAGTGTTTGTCTTTTAAATATAAACAATATATTGTGTTTAAAGGCTATCATACGTTGTTCATGAAAGCAATACCATATTTTTTAGAATTGGTGAAAGACTTGATTGCAGTAAGGAAATTCTTTTTGATTTCCTTACTGTTAAAAAAGGATACCGGTACGAAATGTCGAACTAAATTAAGTAAGAGAACAGGAGGTTTTAATATGGAAAACAAAAACATCGGAATAATTGGTATAGGCGTAATGGGAAAGAGTATGGCGAAAAACTTGTTAGATGCAGGTTATTCAGTCCAATTATTTACCCGTACCAAAAGCAAAGCACAATCACTCTTGGAATTAGGTGCCATATGGAAGGATTCTGTTTCAGAAGTAGTAAAGAATGCTGATGTAGTCATTACAATGGTCGGATACCCAGACGATGTGGAAGCTGTATACTTTGGTGAAAATGGAATTTTAGAAAATGCTAAAAGAAATGCGTATGTTGTGGATATGACTACTTCTAAACCTATAATTGCAGAAAAAATATTTAAAGAAGCTAGTGAAAGAGGTTTGTTTGCACTGGATGCACCTGTTTCAGGCGGGGATATTGGAGCGAAAAATGGAACACTATCCATTATGGTTGGTGGTCAACTTAAAGCATATGAACAGCTTAAACCAATTTTCGAAGTAATGGGTGGAACCATCATTCATCAGGGGCCGGCTGGATCTGGTCAGCATACCAAGCTTTGTAATCAAATAACAATTGCATCTAACATGGTTGGTGTTTGTGAATCGATTACCTATGCAAAAAAAGCTGGCCTTAATCCGGAAAGAGTACTGGAAAGCATAACTACAGGTGCGGCTGGGAGCTTTTCACTTTCAAACCTTGCACCTAGAATGATTAAGCATGACTTTGCACCTGGTTTTTATGTAAAACATTTTATAAAGGATATGACGATTGCCCTTGAGTCAGCAAAAGATATGGGTTTATTAACACCCGGATTAGCACTTTCCCTGGAGCTCTATACAGAACTGGCAGAACAGGGAGAGCAGGAGAGTGGAACCCAGGCGTTGATTAAACTTTTCAGCTAGTTTTACATTTGTTGCCATACCAATAAGCCTAAATCTCACTTTCGCTTGTCAATTTGTTCTTGTACAATAAATGCCAAGTCATTATTACCAAAAAGCTGTAATACATTAAGTACTGTTGAGTCAGGGATTTCTTCTGACTCTTCTTTTGTTACTGTTAACTCTAAAGCCTCTTTTAATGCGCTGTTTTTCATTTGCGACGGATATGCCTGTTCATATAAAACCTTTGGCTCAAGGTCATTGTTTATACACCACTGTGCATAAATAAGGATCATCATTTTTTCATCGTTTTGATAACTTTCAATTACTCTTTTTTCCATCTCTTTTTGATCGTAGTCCATTATCATTCCCCTTCTTTCTTTAGCATAAATATCCATGAAAACGTTAGTGCCTGCTTTAAATCATCAGGAAGTCCTTCATAATTCTGTGGTTTTACGCCATCCCGGTAAACACCAAATCCATCAACATATGTAAAGTTATTTTCCAGTGCTAGCTTTTGAAATTCCCAGGGCATCATCGTATTCGCTATCGCTTTTTCACCGTAAACACGAGGATAACTATGTGCACGTGGCCCTGCAGTTGGTCCCAAAATCCCAACACATAACATGCCACCTTTTTTCAAAACCCGTCGCAGTTGCTTAACTGCATGTGCAGGGGTTTCTGTCCATTCTAAGACGTTAATTGACATGATCCCATCACAGCTATTGTCTTCAAACGGTAAATCCATCACATCACCTTGAATAAAGGAGATTTCCTCGTCAGCAATTCGTTCCTTCGCCAGTGAAATCATTTCACCAGAAAGATCCATCCCGACTACGTCAAGCCCCAGCTTATGCAGTTTATATGTTCCATAGCCATCACCACAACCAATATCATAAACCCGGCTGCCTTTTTCCATGTGTTTTTCTATAAAAGGAACAATATCTTTTCTACTTCCATTGTCCCACATACCAACACTGCGTTCATTCCAAAACTGCGCTCGACTATCCCACTGCAATTCTGCTTCTTTTTTCCAGTTAAATGAAGTCATTTAAAAACCTCCTTGATTCTAATTTTATTATAACCCAGATTTGTTAACTTGGTGAAACATCAATTTGTGAAGACTAAAATTTATAGTTTTCTTCAACAAGAAAAAAAGGTTTACCTCCTGTTGCAGGAGGTAAACCTAATATTTTTTATAGTTTGGTTACATTAGCTGCCTGTGGTCCGCGATCGCCTTCAACGATTTCAAATTCAACGTCCTGGCCTTCCTCGAGCGTCTTGAAACCTTCTCCTTCAATCGCTGAGAAATGTACGAATACGTCGTCTCCATCTTCACGTTCGATGAACCCGAATCCTTTGTCCGCGTTAAACCATTTTACTTGTCCAGTCATTAACATGACCTCCTTATACAAATATCGTGCAAAGCAATTGAATCATAAATACTTTTACACCACTTTTAAAGAGATCGAAAAGTATTATTCAAACTCCAATTTCCTTTTGCATCTTTAATGTTACCGTTTTGCAAAAAAAAATTCAAGTAAGGGAAACTGTTAGGGGAAATAGATTCTATGAGTTGTGAACTTGAGCCAGATTGATGTGAACTTGAGCAACTTTCGTGTGAACTTCAGTCGATTAATTCTGAACTTGAGCCAAACAGCCAAGTTTCGGCTTCATGGGGTTTTTCACTAAAATTACAGACTGGCAAAAAGATAAAAATCATGGTAAAATAGTCTCTTGCAAGAGTAAAAATGAATAATAGTAAACGCCAAACATTTGTATCTTGCAAATATAAATGACAGGTGGTAATAAAGTGACAAACTCAAAAGAATATCACGTTTTATTGTATTATAATTATGTACACATAAAGGATCCAGAGCAATTTGCAATGGATCATCTGAAGTTTTGTAAGGACCTTGACTTAAAGGGGAGAATCTTAGTAGCGAATGAAGGTATTAACGGTACTGTTTCAGGAACAATTGAACAGACTCAAAAATACATGGAAGCTATGCATAATGACCCTCTTTTTCATGATATGACCTTTAAAATTGACGAACATGATGGACATGCGTTTAAAAAAATGCATGTGCGTCCACGTAAAGAGTTAGTAACACTTCGTTTGGAAGATGATGTTGACCCGAAGAAAACTACTGGAAAACATCTAGAGCCAAAAGAATTTTTTGAGGCTATGCAAGATGATAACACAATTGTACTAGATGCTCGAAATGATTATGAATTTGATTTAGGACACTTCCGCGGGGCAATCCGCCCTGATATCGATACGTTCCGTGACTTGCCTGAATGGGTGAAAGAAAACAAACACCTGATCGAAGGGAAACGAATTCTAACTTACTGTACAGGTGGTATTCGCTGTGAAAAATTCTCTGGCTGGTTAGTGAAAGAAGGCTTTGAAGACGTAGCACAATTGCACGGTGGGATTGTCACATATGGACAAGATCCGAACGTTCAAGGCGAACTATGGGATGGTCAGTGTTATGTATTCGATGAAAGAATTGCTGTTCCAATTAATCGTAAGGAACATGTAGTTGTTGGCGTTGATTATTTTGATGGTCAACCTTCCGAAAGATACGTTAACTGCGCTCATCCACCATGTAACAGACAGATGATCTGTACTGAGGAGAATGAACACAAGTATCTACGTGGTTGTTCACATGAATGCCGTGTTAGCCCTCGTAATATGTACGTGAAGGAACATGGGTTAACTGAGGAAGAAGTACAGGAGAGATTAGCAGTACTTGGAGAAGAAAAAACAACTCAAACTATATGATAACCTGGACTAGGCTAAATTAGCCTAGTCCTTTTTAATGCCGGTTAAATTCAACATTTTGACTAGTCTATTTGGTATTGCTATTATTTTCAATAAGGAGGTTGATCGAATTGACCATTTATGATTATTCAGCAAAGACACTTATGGGTGAAGAAAAGCCATTAAAGGACTATGAGGGTAAACCTGTTCTTATTGTAAATACAGCAAGTGAATGTGGATTCACACCCCAATTCAAAGGTTTACAGGAATTATATGATGAGTTTAACGAGCAGGGGCTTGAAATTCTTGGATTTCCCTGCAATCAATTTAACAACCAGGATCCAGGATCTGACGAAGCTATTTCGGAATTCTGTCAACGAAACTATGGGGTTACATTTCAAATGTTCGGTAAGGTTGATGTGAAAGGCGATGAAGCCCACCCACTATTTCAGTATCTTACAAAGGAAGCACCTGGAATGTTAACGAAGCAAATTAAATGGAATTTCACAAAGTTTTTAGTAAATAAACACGGTAAAGTCATCGAGCGATTCGCACCACAAACGAAACCTGAAAATATTAGGGATAATATTGTGGAAGAGATTAATTCATAATAGCAAAATCGAGCACTGGTGACCAGAAATCGCGCACTGCACAGTGAAAATCGCGCACTGACGGTTAAAAACCGAGCACCATGAGGTTGGCGCTCGGTTTTACGTGATTGGTGCTCGAAAACACAATTTGATGCTCGATTTCATTTGGTTGGTGCTCGAAAATAGGCAACCAGCGCTCGGAAATCCCAAACGCCAGGAACAGAGAACTGTTCAAGTTGGCTGTTTAGAATTATATTACTTGTTCACTATAAATTAATGAACACTCATGTAACGATTCCGGGCTTTCAACATTTGGAAGATTCCGTATAGAACCAGACCAGCTGCTATCAGACCAAGTATCCATTCGCCGAAAGGCTTCTGGGCCAGCTTAGATAATGCTCCATTTAGCCCAACTGGTTTATTTGGATTAGCCGTCCAGCCAGCCATAATAATAAAATAGCCAATGATACTAAACGTCACACCTCTAGAAGAAAGACCTATTTTTCCAATTCTTTTTCCAACACTTAATTCATTCGACTTCATTTCTGCTTTTTTAAATTTCTCAACAAACTTTTCACTATAGGCAACATAAAACTCGTGGATACCTACACCTATCACAATTACGCCAACTAGCATGATGGCTATTTGCCCATACTGGGTTGATAACAGCCTAGTAATCCATGTCTTGCTCCCACCGCTGGAGCTTAATGTATGCCAGGCAACTGTAATAGCAGTATACGCTAATATACCGTACATAATTGCACTAACTAAATAGCTGAATCTGCTGAATATCCCTTTAAAATTATTTCCTTTTTGATCGGGGTCATTAAAAATCTGAATTAACCTCCACATCACAAAGCCGATTAAACCTACAGCGATTACCCATAATAGAAGGTTTCCATAAGGTTTGTTGGCAAGAGAGGTAAATGCACCCTTAGTACCTGCTGTCTTACCGCCACCCATTTCTAAAGCGGCCATTATTGAAAGTAATCCCACTAATATATATACAATACCTTTAGAGACGTATCCAAACCGTGCAAAACCTTTCACCCACGGTTTTGCCTTTCTTGCTTGCTTTTTCGTTTCGTGTTTTGTTTCTTTACTATTCATTATTCTTCTCCTTCCTACACGCATTTAAAACATTTTTTTCAAGTTTAAGAGGGTTGTTGCACCCTGGAATTTGCCATTCCCCAAGTAACATTGCGTTAATTTTCATATTCCCTTTTCCTGTGATTTTAATCTACTAAAGATAGTCAAACAGCCGTGAAAAATTTGGTAATTCGATTTTAGAATACTTGGCTTATCGCCAGGCCTTAATGGCCACTTAGTTGCACTTATGCAGTAAGAAAGGATTTATACTTTGTTACCCGCTAAACAAAACAAAAAGGAATGCTCATCGCATCCCTCTCGTTTTGTCTATATTTTGTTTGAAACAGTATACTGCTTAATTCTTAGTATGCTTTCGCCCAATATACCAATTCTTTTGCTTCCTTCCCACAGTATACACATGTATCTGAGACTTTTTCCTGCTCAAACGGTATACAACGTGAAGTTGCAGTTGTTTCTTCTTTTATTTTTTCTTCACACGCCTGATCGCCACACCACATTGCTTTAATGAAGCCAGTTTTCTCATCAAGCGTTCGTTTAAACTCTTCAAATGTAGTTACAACAGTTGTCTTTTCCTTGCGGTGGTGAACCGCCGTATCAAATAGATTTTGTTGGATCTCATCCAGCAAAGCTCGTACTCTGTCCTGCAATCCATCGAGTGACACAAATTCCTTTTCACCTGTATCACGGCGTACAATAACTGCTTGATTGTTCTCTATATCCTTCGGTCCAATCTCAACTCGAACTGGAATACCTTTCATCTCATATTCGTTAAACTTCCAGCCAGGAGATTTATCACTAGCATCAATGTCAACTCGGGCAATCTCCTTCAATTGATCCCGCAAGTCATACGCTTTGTCTAGCACGCCTTCTTTTTGCTGAGCAATTGGTACAACCATCACCTGAGTTGGTGCAATCCGCGGCGGAATTACTAGACCACGGTTATCACCATGAACCATGATAAGTCCTCCCATAATCCGGGTAGAAAGCCCCCATGAAGTCTGATGAACAAATTGGCTTTTTCCATTTTCATCTAAGTACGTAATATCAAAGGCTTCCGCAAAACCAGAACCGAAATGATGGGATGTACCTGATTGCAATGCTCTTCCATCATGCATTAAACTTTCAATTGTCAGTGTGTAATTTGCACCGGCAAATTTTTCCTTATCTGTTTTACGTCCTTTAAGGACAGGAATTGCTAAGTAATGTTCTACGAGGTCTGCGTAAACACCAAGCATTTTTTCTGCTTCTACCGATGCATCTTCGTCGGTTGCATGTGCTGTATGGCCTTCCTGCCAATGAAATTCAGAAGAACGCAGGAAAGGACGTGTTGTTTTTTCCCAGCGCACAACATTTCCCCACTGGTTATAAAGCATTGGTAAGTCACGGTAAGAATGAATATTTTTAGAATAATAATCACAGAAAAGCGCTTCTGAAGTTGGACGAATAGCTATTCTTTCAGCTAGCTCCTCATCTCCACCATGTGTTACCCAAGCCACTTCTGGCGCAAATCCCACAACATGGTCTTTCTCCTTTTGCAGCAAGCTTTCAGGAATAAATAATGGAAAAGCGACGTTTGAATGCCCTGTATCCTTAATCATTTTATCCAGTTCATTCTTTATATTTTCCCATATTGCAAATCCGTATGGCTTAATTATCATTGTCCCCCGCACTTGCCCATAATCAACCAAGTCTGCTTGCTTGACCACATCTGTATACCACTGTGCAAAATCATCTTCCATTGCAGTTATTTTTTCGACAAACTGTTTATTTTTCTTACCCATCTATATAACCTCCTTCAAAAATTGAAATCACCTGGTGAAGCATTACAATAGTTAGACTAGACTGTTTCTTTTTAAATACAAAAAAGCCTCCATCCGAAAAGGGACCGAGGTTTGGTGGTACCACCCTTGTTTACAGAGAAACTTGTTCTGTACACTTAGCTTGATAACGGTATAATTACCGCGACATCGCAGATTAACTTGCTTTCCTTGATGGCGAACTTAAAGGCAGGTTCCAATTTGTGTTTTTAGGAATTCACAGCGTCCATTCCCTCTCTTTAAAAAACGAGCAAACTATACTAATCCTCATCAACGTTTCATTTTGTATTGTTTCAAATATATAATTATGCGTATATAAAGTCAAGTACGATTATCTAGCACTTGATACTTTGAGAACCATTGTCCGTCCATATTATGTGACCCAATATATGTAAAGCCTGCCTCTTGATAAAAGCGGTTTAATACTTCATTATGCCCTATACAATCCAATCGTAATGGACCACTTTTTTGATCCTTATTTTTAATCATCCAATACATGAGTTCCTTGCCAATATCCTTTTTGTGTTGATCAGGGGCAACAACTAATCGATGAAGGTATACAGCATTATCATTCCCAGTCCCATTCCCCCATAACTGTAAATCCCAATTATTCTTTTCAGGGGAAAGGTTGAAAGACGCTATTAATCTCTCTTCGATGTCTTCTACGACATACGTAGTCCCTCTAACTATTGCCGCTTCGATTTCATGATTTTCTTTTCCACTGTGGAGATAACTCCACTGATCTATGCCCTTTTCTTTTAGCCATTCTGTCGCCCCAGTGAGCATGTTAATTACAGCAGAAACATCGTTTTTATCTGCTTTTCGAACTTTATAGGCGGAAGATAGTTTAGTCGTTAAATTTAAGATCATTCCAGGTCCTCCTTTAAAAATTATGCTCTTTTCGTAGGCTTCGTCGACTTTTAACCCTTGCAGTTGGTATTAACTGTGACGATGTGAAAAAGTTTTTCGACGCCGTTCCGGCAGAACACTTCGCTTTCCGCGGGCACGGCCTCAGTCTCCTCAGAAGCAAAGAGCGCTTCTTCCGGGGTCTTCGGACGCGTGCTGTTCCCGCAGGAGTCTTCGTATTCTGCCTTCACTAGGTAAGAAAGCTACGCATGAATTCTGTATCTTCACGACAATTCCTAATTCCTCTCCATTAAGCTATCTAAAAAGGGTGATAGGAAACAAACATACCAGTTATGTCGCAGTTTAATAGATTTTGTGTCAAAAAACAACAGTTTTTACCCAATAGGTCTCAGCCTCAAGACGGAGACAAAAACGTTCTGAAGGTCGTTTTGAACAAGTACCCTATCCGATATGCTTTAGATAAGATAAACAGTATTGGAAAGGGCGTTATATGTATGGGTATTATGCCAGGAAAACACATTAATGTAATAAGTGACAAGGGGACAACACAATGGATCTATTAAAAAACAAGAACTTTCTATTTTTATTACTTGGAAGAATCATAACAAACATTGGCGATAGCATCTATTATGTAGCTGCAATGTGGCTTGTTTATTCTTTAGGTGGGAGTGCATTTTACTCTGGCTTAGCTGGTTTTCTAACTTTGGTTCCAGTTGCTCTGCAATTCGTAACCGGACCGTTTGTTGATCGTTGGCCAGTTAAACGAACCTTAGTTATAACCCAGGTTTTACAGGCAATCTTAATTTTAATCATTCCTATTGCCTATTATTACGACGTTCTTACTGTTCAAATTGTTTTAGTTGTTATGCCGATTGTATCGTTTATTGAACAGTTTGCGTATCCTTCCCAGTCGAAAGCCTTGCCGATTATTTTAACCAAGAAACAGTTAGTAAAAGGAAATTCCTATTTCTCGTTTGCTTATCAGGGAATTGACATGGTTTTTAATGCCCTGTCAGGTTTATTGGTGGCTTTCGTGGGAGCTATTACACTCTTCCTTGTAGACTCACTAACTTTTGTTATAGCAACGGTTTTGTTTTCTTTGCTAAAAATTCCACATACGGATGAATCAAAAGTTCCTTCTGAAAAGGGTATCAAGAAAGGGATAGCTAACTATCTTGAAGATTTAAAAGAAGGCTTCTCAATTGTTTTTGGTTCATTGATGGCTACTTTTCTACTTGGTTCAATCGTGGCGAACTTTGCAATCGGTGGTGCACTGGCCATCCTCCCTGCCTTTGCTGATCAGCATGGTGGAGCCGAGATCTATGGATTTTATCTTGCAGCAATGTCGATTGGCGGTTTAATTGGAGCATTACTTGCAACGTGGATGGGGAAATTTCGCTTGGGTATTTTCGCCATTATTGCTTTTCTAATCGCTTCTATTTGTTGGGTTTTATCAGCCATTGTGCCGTGGACATTTATAGGCATCATCCTATATGGAATGGCCTGGATTCCAATAGGTGGTACAAACGTCATTTTTGCTGCGGCCCTGCAAACAATCATACCAAACCGTGTACTTGGCCGCGTAGGTTCAGTGTCTGCCAGTATGGGTACAATAGCTATGCCTATTGGTTCATTGGCTGGGGGTTATTTTGCAACAGTTTCAAACCCAACACTCATATTCGCCTTAACTGGAATCGGGATTCTATTTATACCTGTCGTTTGGTTGCTTCACCCACGCTTACGAAGTTTACCTAAGGCTGAAGAATTATCCCCAGAAATATTTGGACTGGACTTTTCTGAAGAAAATATGGAACAGGCAAAAAGCTAGGGACACTGTCCTAGCTTTTTACTTTAGGCTGTTTCTATGAAATTGTTGTTTTTGACATGAAATGTATAGAATGCGACGTAACGCTAGATTGATTTCCTACCAACCCTTTAACTGAATTGGTGCCGATCCAACGGCCGGGGCCACGACGGCCGATATCGTAGCGGTAAGTTACGTTGCTGTTTTCATCAACTGTCGAAAATTAAAAAGCAACAAAACTTATGAGTTAAATTACTCTTGCACCTAATGCTGAAACAAAATGCCCAAGCGCCCATTCGTGGCCAATCTCGTTAAAGCTTGCAACAGCATCCTTATGCACAATAATTTGAAAGCCTTTGTTGTATGCGTCGACAGCTGTATGCAATACACATATATCCGTACAAACACCTGCCAAATGCACTTCCTCTATCCCTCTTTCGCGGAGTTTAATTTCTAGATTTGTCCCAGCAAACGCACTATATCTTGTCTTATCAAAATAATAGACTTGGGCCTTATCCTTATTTTCCTCATAGACACGAGCAAGATTTCCATAAAGGTTTCTGCCTGTCGTTCCTTTTATATTATGTGGCGGAAAAAGTGTTGTTTCCGGATGATGCGTGTCTTGCTCGTCATGCGCATCTATTGCAAATACAACATAATCACCGTTCTGGATAAATGCCTCTGTTAGCTCCACTATTTTCGACTCAATTAACTGACCGGGTTTGCCACATGTTAAAGTGCCCTCAGTGGCTACAAAATCATGGGTATAATCGATGTTAATCAACGCTTTCCTCATTTTTGCCTCCCCCATTTCTGTGAATGGTCAAAACTCAGATTAGTTTACCTTAACCTCATGCGAAACACCGTGTATACGTGTTGCCGCGTGATATGTAGGACCGACCATCTCTGTATAAGAAAAACCATAAGCAATTGCAGTTGTAACGAAACTTTTTGCAATTTTAACTGCATCTTGGATGGAATTACCTTTTGCCAATTCGGCTGTTATTGCTGCAGCGTATGTACATCCTGCTCCACTTGTATTCACAGTATGAAGTCGTTCTACCTCAAACGTTGTATAAGTAACACCATCGTAGAGAACATCTACAGCAGGTCCCTCAAGTCGACCACCTTTGACCAGTACATACTTCGGACCCAGGTTGTATAAGTCTTTGGCTGCCTGCTTCAAGTCTTCCACACATGTTAAAGCTCTTCCATCCAGTAAAACCGATGTTTCTGGCATATTTGGTGTGATAATAGTTGCTAATGGTAACAGCTTTTTCTTCAAAGCATCAATTGCATCGTCCTCTAACAATTTCGAGTCCAGCTTCCCAACCATGACTGGATCAATGACGATATGCTTTACCTGTGATCCATTAATAATTTCGGCAACTTTATCAATTACTTTTTTTGAAAAAAGCATACCGGTTTTTATAACATCCACGCCAACTTGTTCTTTCGCTGTAGCATACTGTGCTTCAATAGCTTCAATTGATTGTGAGTGAATATTTTTCTTCGTTTCCGGGTGTTTAGCAACAATAGCTGTTATTACACTCATACCATATACATCTAATTCCTGAAATGTTTTTAAATCGGCCTGAATTCCTGCACTGCCTCCAGCTGCGGAACCGGCTATTGTCAAAACCCTGGGTGGTTTAATCATCGTACAAAATTCCTTTCCTGCTTAAAAAATTACAACAAGCACAAACCATACAATCATGATGCCTTGTATGACAACTTTCGCTACTGCACCACTTAAGAATCCAATCAATGAACCAACTGATGCACGGATAGCTTCTTTACCTGTTCGCTTCTGAATCATTTCAACTACCAAAACAGTTGCAAACGGAATGATTAGTATGCCAAAGGGTGGAATGATAAAAGATCCAACAATTACGGCGATTGCCGCGGCACGCTCTCCCCATTTACTGCCACCGAATTTTTTTACAAAATAGCTATTTGCAATGATGTCAGAAACTATAAGTACAGCTGTTAAGACAACCATAACAATCCAAAAGGTTATGCCTAGTTCCCCTCGTTCAATTATAAAGTGATACAAAAGGAACCCGACCCATAAAACGAGTGGTGATGGAATGATGGGATAAATTATCCCGACAAAACTTAAAACAAATAAAGCAATTATTACGATCCAAATAAGAATATCAACCATGCTTTTTTAGCCTCCATTTTTACAACCTGTTATCTGTTCTTTAAAAGACCTGATGGTGCCTAAAACTATTCAATTAAGCAGCAGGTATAATGACAAAGATTTTCTGTTCAAGTATATCACTTATTAGCGATCGTACTAAAAAAAACACCTTTACGGAATTGACACAAACTGATCCTCACATTTCATACCACTAATTACCTTAATAAGAAAGACTGAAAAGGCACATTGTAAAAAAAGGAGGTGGGAATTTTGCCCGGAAATAAATTAGTATTTCTACTACTTATTGCGTTGTCTGTTTCACTTGGTAGTTGTAGTAACAGCCAGGAAATTACAGAAGAACAACATCCGACTTCAACTAATCACAAATACAGTTACGATAAATTGAGCTATCAAAAAGAGTTGACTAAAAAAACACCAGTTAAAAAAATAAATGATAAAGAAATCAGAGGCATTTACCTCAACCGGAATTCATTAAAGGAAAAGAATCTTGGTAGCTATCTTGATCTGCTGAAATCCACCAATTTAAATGCTGTTGTGATTGACATAAAAGATGATTTCGGAAAGCTTACCTATGATTCCAATATTGAAACCGCTAATGATATAGGCTCAGACAATAACCCTGTTATAGCAGATATGGATGAATTTTTGGAACGCCTAGAAAAAGAAGACATTTACACAATTGGACGAATTGTTGTTTTCAAGGACCCATTTTTAGCGGAACAAAAAAATGAATACGCTTTAAAAAGGGAAAATGGAAGTGTTTGGAGTGATCATGGAGGGGTTAAGTGGATTGACCCTTACAAAAAAGAGGCATGGCGATATATTACAGACATTGCCAAGGAAGTTGCAGCATCTGGCATTGATGAAATTCAATACGATTATATTCGTTTTCCTGAGAATGCCAAAAAGGTTGATAAGGAAATTACGTATGATAATAAAAATAATCAGAGCAAAAGTCAGCTGATTTCATCTTTCTTAGAGTATTCCAAAAAAAGTCTCCAGAATTATTCTGTAAATGTTTCGGCAGATGTCTTTGGTTTAGTAACAACAGCAAAGGATGATATGGGGATTGGTCAACTGTGGGAACAAATTTCTCCTAATGTCGATTATATCTCGCCCATGACTTACCCGTCACACTATGCACCGTTCTCCTATGGCATCAGTAATCCAGATGAACACCCATACGATTTGCTGACTGAAGCTATGAAAGACGCCAAACAAAGAAATGAAAAGCTAAGTGAAAACGGGAAAGCAACTGCTACCATAAGACCATGGATTCAGGATTTCAATTACAAAAGTGACTATACAGAATCTGACATACGAAACCAATTAAAGGCTTTAAAAGTACAGGGGATTCATCAATACCTACTGTGGAATGCCTCCAACGATTATACAGACGAAGCCTTTGATTAGAAAACTTGGCTTAACGCCAAGCCTTAATGGCGAAAGCCTTAGTTGCACTGCAGAAAGAAAGTTTTTATACTTCTTTACTGCTTAAAGGAAAACCGTTAGCAAAGCTGGATGGCTTCACTAACGTTTTTTTATCACTACGGTTTTTTACCAAATAAACTCGATAGCTTTGTTTCCTCTTTAACTAAAATTCGTTTATAATTTTCTTTATGTGAAACAATGCTTATAACAAATAGAATGAATGCGATAAATCCTGGGGCAATCCAGAAATAATAAAACGTTGTGACTACGAATGATAGATACATTAACAACACACCAATTATCAAATAATCGGTGATAAATGTGAAAAGCAACAAAGCGCCTATAGAAATAACAGCTATCTTCCAATCGAGAACTAACAAAGCCCCTACCAATGAAGCTGTCCCTTTTCCACCCTTGAAACTCATAGTAATAGGATAATTGTGCCCGATTATGACAAAGAATACATTCATGTAAACAAGTAGAATTGTTATGTCCGCAGTTAAGTCATATAAATTTACTATATAAGACAATAATACAACCGATAATGAAGCTTTTAAAATATCAATGAACGCTACTACAGCACCATATTTCCATCCGAGCAAAATGGTTGTGTTTGATGCACCAGAATTTTTTACTCCGGATTTCTTAATATCTACCTTCTTAAGCTTACCGACTAACTGGGAACCATGTGCACAGCCAAACAAATAACCAATTACTATACTCAGCAAATAAAGCATATACTCCCCCCTTTCCTATAGTACTATAATCATTCCATCAACTAAATAGGGTATTCTTTTTTACGATAAGTGAACGGAAAGGTTTCCTTATTATTTACTACTTTTGATATGATAAGTTAAAGCTACTAAACAATTGTTGTAAGGAGTACTGTCGCTTGAAAAAAATAAACAAAGATATCCTA
>NZ_JBMERP010000062.1:0-21730 GCF_049310925.1 Virgibacillus sp. DJP39
TACAAGGAGGGATCAGCATGAACTTCACATTAGATAACGGAGAAAAAGTAATGTTTCGTCAGTATGAAGCGAATGATTTTGAGGCTGTACAGCAGTTGAACGCTCGTGAAGGATGGAACACACTGGTTGAGCGGGGTGAAGAAACGAAAGAAGCATTCGAAAACTCGAACGTTACCTACATCGTTGAGAAAGAGAATAATATAGTAGGTTATTTGAGAGGAATGACTGATAAACAAATAACCCTATATATTAGTGAATTAATAATAGGGGAAGAGCTTCGGGGATCAGGGATTGGAAAAACACTTTTACAATACGTCCACAATATCTACCCTAAAACACGGATGGAGTTACTGGGACTCAGTACATCAAAGGCTTTTTATGACAAGCTGGAGTTTCGAAGCTTTTATGGATTTCGTAAAGTAGTTGAAGAGTGGAGGGATTAATATCAACAGTAAGTTAGCGTATGCTTTAAAATTGAGGAATGATGGTGAAGACGAACAATCCAGACAGCTATTGATTGAACTGGTGAGAAATAACCATAAGCATGCAGAGCTCAATTTTCATTGTGCGCAAACGCATGACGGAATGGGATTGGAAGAAGAAGCGGTCGAGTATTATGAAAAAGCAATTGAGCTTGGGCTGCCAGATGATCTATTGAGGGATGCTTTCGTTTGTTTGGGAAGTACTTACAGGGTAATTGGTCAATTGCAGCAATCGCACGATATTTTGCTGAAAGGGGAAAAGAAATTCCCGGATTACGAACCTATAAAAGTATTTAAAGCTCTGACACTCCACAATATAGATCATCATTCAAAGGCACTTGAAACAGTTTTAAAAACATTACTAAGAACAACGAATGATGAAGCGGTTCAAAAGTATAGCAGGGCTTTAGGGTATTATGCGGAGAATTTGGATGGGCCGTTAGATGAAAGTGGCAATCACGATTGAGACCACTGACAATCAATAAGTTTAGGGGTTAAAAAATGATTATAATGATCAATGGTGGATTTGGATTTGGTAAAACAAGTACAAAAATCTTTAGACAACAGTATGGTATATGATCCCGAATAAGTTGGATTTATGTTAAGAAACATTATTACGAAAGAAATGATGACCCCTGAAGAAACTACAGATGATTTTCAGGACCTGGAACTATGGAAAAAGTTAACTGTAGAAGTGGAAAATCAACTAATTCAGTATAAAATGAATTTGATAGTACCAATTACCATACATAATAAAAGAAATTTTCAATACATATTAGATGGCTTTAAAATACTGGATGACCAAACCTACCATTTCTGCCTTACAGCAAAACAAGAAACTATCCATGATAGACTCTTCAAACGAGGGGAACAAGAAGGAAACTGGTGTTTTGAGCAAACCAGTAAATGTATTGAGGCATTTACAGACAAGGCATTTGAAGAGTTTATTACTACAGACAATTTAGCGTAAATCAAATTGTTACAGAGATTATAGAAAGCTGTCTTAAAGGAGGGGCCCTAGTGAAGAAGTGGTCAGGTTCAGCGGCAGTATGCATTAACAAGAATAATGAAGTTCTAATGGTGAGAGGGAAAGATTCAAACGCATGGGCTGTTCCATCTGGTGGTATAGAAACGGGAGAGACACCAGAATCCTGCTGTGTCCGTGAAGTAAAAGAAGAAACAGGTTATGATGTGTTAATCAAAAATAAGATTCATATAAAAGAAACGCTAATTGATGAAATTGAGGTGATCACCTATTATTTTAATGTGGAAATTATAGGTGGGGAAATTGAAATCAATGATCCTGATCAAACGATAATAGAAGCAGGATGGAAATCAATTAGCGAGCTTCATAATTTAGAACATATGTATCCAGAAGACATAGCAGTTATAAAGAAAAGTGGTGATTAAAATATGGCGCGGAATAGCAATTTTCATCGTGCTCTAGGTGTTTATGGTTTCTTACAGGAAAATAATAAACTACTAGTAATTAACAAAAATGGTGGTCCCTATATTAACCGGTACGATCTTCCTGGAGGCAGTCTGGAGGATGGTGAGAGCTTGATGAATGCGATGAAAAGAGAGTTTTTAGAAGAAACAGGCTTGCAAATTGAAGTAATCAACAATATAGGAACGATTGACTTCATGCTGCCTTGGGACTGGAAGAATTTCACGCATGTCCATCATATTGCAATCTTTTATTCGGTGAAAAAGGTTGGTGGAAAGCTATCGAAACCTGAACAATTTGAAGGACAGGATTCAGATGGAGCACTCTGGGTAGCAGAAGATGAAGTCTCAATAGAAAATGCATCACCACTTGTTTTAAAAGCATTTGATTGGATCAAAACGAAAGATTTAGGGCTAAATCGGGTTGAGTATAAATACTGGGAAATTAAAGGGTGAAGCACAGATGGATATTTGGAAACAGTAATCAATACACACTGACAGAGGTACATTTGAAGTTTTTACAAAGGGTTGTGGAGCCCCACTTTGTGTAACACATCTCTACTCTGAGTTTAATGCTACTGGGGATTATTTTGCTGACTCCTTTACACATGGTCACAAAGTATACTTAGTGAATTTAAGGGATGCTGGAAACTCCGAAAAAGCACATGAGCCCCACGAACTTAGTATGCTTGAATCAATTTTAGATTTAGAAGCCATTCGAGAGGCTCTTACTGTTAAAACGTGGAGCTTTGCCGGGCACTCTACAGGTGGGATGTTAGCTACTTTATGGTATATATTTTTCTGGAAGCCTAGATGCATTAGTAATTGTTGGTGCAGCGGCAAGTGAGTATGTAACTTTTTCATCGGATTGTGTCTACAACCCTGATCATCCTCAATTTAATAGAATGCAAGAGTTGATAGAGACGCTAAAACGATCTGATTATCGGAAGCTGAAAGAAAGGGCATATCAGTTGAACGAACTAAATTATCGCTCTATAGACCGGACAAATATGATGAGCTGTTTAACAAAGATATACATAAAAATATGTCAGCGATTCGAATGAACTTTTTCAATCGCGAGCTTCCACTATTTGATGTAACAAAAAAGCTGAAGCTACTAACAGTTCCAACTTTAATTGGCTGTGGGGAACATGATGTTCAATGTCCACTTAACTATTCAGTAGAAATGCATGAGCTGATATCTGATTCTAATTTGATCGTATTTCATAAAAGTAATCATTATCCATTTTTAGAAGAGAAGGATCTGTTCAAATTAAAGATAGATAAATTTTTTAAGGAAGTGTATGAGTGAAGACATCTGAGTTGAAAGAAACGTTAACCACATATAAGAACAATGATTTTCAAATGGATGAGTCTATTAATATTCAGGAGTTAACAACTGCTATGCTCAGGGAAATAGGGAATGTGGATCCGGTGTTGCGGGATGAATTGATATATCGTTCTTTTTGTCAGATGATCCTACAGGATTTTTATTCAGATAAGGAACTTAAAGAAATAGTAAACACTTGCATGGATCATCAGCATTTATTTTACAATATTGGTGAATCAGGGACAGACTCCGTTTTCAAAAGGTCCTTTTCATCGTTAATTATAGCTGTGATTTTACATGTTAATTTACAGAAAAACTTTCTTTCAACAGATGATATACAAGTTGTTTATGAATCCTTGCTTAGTTACGTCGATCTGGAACAGGATGTTAGAGGATTAGTGCCTGGTAAAGGCTGGGGGCATAGTGTTGCACATGTGGCTGATGCCATTGATGAACTGGTAAAGCAACCAAGTCTTGATTCAGGCGATTTCGAAGTTATTTTCGCATCAATCATAAAAAAGATGACTTTCAACAAAGATTATTTTAATTATGATGAAGATGAACGAATGGTTATTCCGTTGGTAGAGATGCTGCAAAGAGGAATAAATCAATCCATCGTTTGTGAAAAGACTTCTGACCTTGCGAACAATATAAAGGATGGTTTTTCAACAGGTAATCAGTCCTATTTTATATACCGCTCGAATGTGAAGAAATTCTTAAGTAGTTTATATTTCCATTTAGATATGAAAGAACAACATACAGATGTTCAAGAAACTATTAAACAAGCGTTACTAAAGATTAATCAGCCTTACTATCAAATGTAGCCTAAAGCATCCTCCTCAAGCAGGGTGTTTTTGTAATTTTTGTTGCTTTTTCCTTGGAAGTCGGATATATTTTTTAGAACTCTATTAAAGGATTGATACGAATGAACCCAATTTTACTCAATTTTCCACATGAATTTGAAACGGAGAGACTTCTTTTGCGAATGCCGATGCCTGGAGATGGGAAAGCTGTTTACGATGCAATCAACGCATCAATCAATGAATTAAGACCGTGGATGGGATTCGCACAAAAGGATCAAAGTGAAGATGAAGTAGAAATTAACACTAGAGAATCTCACATAAGTTTTTTAAAAAGAGAGAAACTAAGAATGCTAGTTTTTCTTAAAGAAACTGGCCAGTTTGTCGGATCATCAGGCTTACATAATATTGACTGGGACGTTCGAAAGTTCGAAATTGGATATTGGGCAGATACTAGATTTAGTGGCAAAGGGTATATGACAGAAGCGATTGCCGGCTTAACTGAATTTACGTTTACTGAACTCAAGGCAAATCGTGTTCAAATTCAATGTGATTCCCGTAATGGTAAAAGTCGCGCAATACCTGAGCGATTGGGATATGAATTAGAAGGTATTTTAAAGAATGAAGATATCGCTGTAGATAGTAATCAACTGAGAGATACGTGCATGTATGCTAAAATAAGAACGGAGTAACAAAAGCGCAAGTGCCCGTTTATTGCTGTATGACCTGGAAGGCACCGTATGAGATAAAGGAAACACGGAGCTTCAGCGACGATGTTGACTTATCGTAAGGAGGAGCCTGAAGGGCACTAGGCAATGGGCGCTGGAGCTGGACGTAAAAAAAGGGTGGGTCAATGCTATGTATTTAACAATCGAAGAAACGGCTGAACATTTGTCCATGCCTGAATCTCAAATACGATTTCTCATTCAACAGAAGCGAATACGCACAATCCATGATGGGGAAAACTACTTAATCAATAAGGATCAATTTTCTTCGCATTTTGAGCAGGTGGAGAAATACAAAAAAATGATCCAGGATTATTTGAATGAGCCTATACCAGAGGATATTGATGTTAAGGATGAGGATTAGGAATAGAATAGGAGAGTCTTTTGATGAGACCAACACAAACAAATAAAGGTTCAAATCATGAAACATATAAGGTTGAAGAACAAAATGAATTATTACCTTTTCTATTAAAAGTGATGGAAAATCGTAGTCGAAATTCAGTTAAATCAATTTTGACTAGAGGACAGGTTTCGGTTGATAATGTTCCGACTACGAAGCATAATTATGAACTGCAGCCGGGGCAAACAGTTGCTATTCTAAAAAACAAGGTAGCTGCTAAGGTGAACAATATTTCTGGTTTCACTATTTTACATGAGGACAAAGAAATAATTGTAATTAATAAGGAAGCAGGCCTTCTTTCTATTGCAAATGCAAAAGAGAAAGATGTGACTGCTTATAGTCAGTTGATGGATTATGTTCGGATTGAGAGTCCGAAAAACCGTATTTTCGTCGTTCATCGATTAGATCGCGACACATCAGGCGTAATGGTTTTTGCTAAAGATGAAATGGTAAAAAGAAAACTTCAAGATAACTGGAAAGATATTGTAAAAGAGCGGTCATACCTCGCACTTGTAGAGGGTACTGTTAAGAAGCTCAAAGGAACAATATCCTCCTGGTTAAGGGAGAGCAGTACGCTGGTTATGTATTCAAGCGCAAGAGAAGGTGACGGAGTACATGCTGTCACGCATTATGAAAAGATACAGTCAAATTCCAGCTATTCGTTGTTGAAAGTTAATCTGGAAACCGGAAGAAAGAACCAAATACGTGTTCATATGAATGACATCGGACATCCAATTGTCGGTGACAAAAAGTATGGAGCGACTACAAATACAATTAAACGATTGGGACTACATGCCAGTGTGTTGGCATTTGAACACCCGAAAACAGGAAAACTAGCACGCTTCGAAGCAGACGCACCAAAAGTATTTAAGCAAAAATCGAAATAAACTAAGGGGTGCCTGGCACTTTTTCCAATTTTTACCAAAAGAAGGAGTTTATAATGACTAGAAATAACGCACTTCCGTTTACTGTTGCAAGGGATGAGAATTTTTTTGACCGTTTGGGGGATTATGTTGGGGATGTTTTTTACGACATTTTGCCTGAGAAAGGTTATGAGCTTAGGGATGAGCAAATTTATATGGCCTTTCAATTGGAACAGGCTTTCAAAAACAAACGTACAATATTCGCCGAAGCG
Organism: Virgibacillus sp. DJP39; assembly: GCF_049310925.1. Classification (NCBI taxonomy): domain Bacteria; kingdom Bacillati; phylum Bacillota; class Bacilli; order Caryophanales; family Bacillaceae; genus Virgibacillus; species Virgibacillus sp. DJP39. Next base: position 6,319 of record NZ_JBMERP010000062.1, read on the forward strand.
GGGGTTGGAACAGGAAAAACCTTTGTTTATTTACTGTACGCTATTTGCTATGCGCGTTATCGTGGCAAGCCGGCAATCATTTCCTGTGCTGATGAGACGCTGATTGAGCAGCTCGTGAAAAAAGGCGGGGATATCGAGAAGCTTGAGGAAGCACTAGGATTAAGAGTTGACGTGAGGTTAGCTAAATCCCGAGAGCAGTATGTTTGTATCAGAAAATTAGATCCCATTGCTAATCAAACAGATGATGAAGACATTTTAAGGGTCCATGATCAAATTCCTGATTTCGTCTTTGATAACAGTCCTTCAATGAAGTCCTTTGAACCTTATGGTGATCGTAAGGAGTATCCATGGGTACCAGATGAGAAGTGGGAGAAAATAGCGTGGGATCCGTTGCAGCAGTGTTCTACTTGTGAATGGCGCCACCGCAGTGGACAAACCCTAAACAGAGATTATTACCGCCATGCCTCCGATCTCATCATTTGTTCCCATGACTTTTATATGGAACATGTATGGACGAAAGAATCGCGAAAACGTGAAGGCCAATTGCCATTATTGCCAGAGCCAAGCTGTGTTGTATTTGATGAAGGACATTTACTTGAGTTTGCAGCCCAGAAAGGATTAACATACCGCTTTAATTTTGAAGCACTGAACAAGGTATTAACTGGGTATATGGGCCAGGATGTTAGGGAAGAATCACTTTATTTAATTGAAGATATTTTAGTGCTGCACGAAGAATGGTTTGATCTTTTAGATAAAAATGCATCCGCCGTTGAGGGATCGAACCGTCTTGAAATCTCTCTGTCAAAAAATATAATGGACATAGCGGAGCGTCTGCATAATAAAGTTCAACAGCTGTTAGAAGAATTAGTTTTCGATTCGGAGCTATTTACGATTGAGGAATATCATGTAAAGATTATTGAAGAATATTTAGAATTTTTCTCCTTTGGCCTAGGTATTTTGCTGAAAGAAGGCGAAGGAATTTTTTGGCTCGAGGAAAACGAAACCACAAGTTCATTGGTCATTATGCCTAGGCTAGTGGAAGATGTTTTGAAAAAAGAAGTGTTCTCACAAGGTGTTCCGTTCGTATTTTCATCTGCAACATTGTCTCAAAACGGAGACTTCTCATACTTAGCGAGTAGTCTGGGTATTAAAGCATATGATTCCTGTTCAGTTGATTCTCCATTTGATTATGAAAGCCAAATGAAAATAAATGGACATATTGATTCCGATACAGACGAAAAGTGGAAGAATATAGGTCAGCAGTTACTAGAAAATGAAGGTAAGGGATTGGTTCTATTTTCGTCAGCTGAAGAAATGAATCTATTTCGCCAGTGGGTAAAGAACCAGGAATGGCCATTTACCGTTCTATATGAGGGCGACCATGAGATAAGTAAAACTGTACGTGACTTTCAGACAGACCAGCCTGCTGTCTTATGCTCATACAACCTGTGGGAGGGGTTAGACGTACCTGGAGAAGCTTTAACAAAGGTAATTATCGTGTCGCTTCCTTTCCCACCAAAAGATCCGGTATTCAAGGCTAAACGTAAGCACGCAAAATCACCTGAGCAGGACGTCGACGCACCTTATATGCTCCTTCGCCTGAGACAGGGAATTGGCCGTTTAATCCGAACGAATAAGGACCAGGGTACCATAGATATTTGGATGACAACTGAAGAAAGCAAGAGCTATAAACAGAAGATTGAACAGGTAATGCCTGTTAATATCGAGTGGTAAAACCAACCAGTAAAATAAGAAAAAAAGGAAAAGTCACAAACCATTTCATCCGGTTTGTGACTTTTTAGTTACATGGAAAAAGAGCGGACACTTATTTTTAATACAACAAAGACTCCCCGATACCTTTTCGTAGGTGGAATGCATTATATGAAATCGTATAACAAGATAGTGGATATACCTACAAATTAATCTCAAAATGGTCGCCTGCCTCTAAATGGATATCATCTTCGGGACTCAAGGCGACCTTTAAATTTAAGATAATATTTTTCATTTTTAAAACTATTTGATAAATTGCAGGAATAGATTTATACTTTTATTTAAGCAGAAAATGAAATACATACAGGGAGAGCTAAAAAATGTCGTTAATTAAAAAAATAGATCAAGCAAAACAAGTTATAGGTCAAGTAATAATTGGCCAGGATGATGTAGTTGAATTACTTTTTGTTTCATTATTGGGTAAAGGTCACATTATGCTGGAAAGTGTTCCTGGATCGGGAAAGACTAAGTTGGCAAAAAGCTTTGCTAAAATAATCAATGGTGATTTCAGTAGAGTACAATTTACACCAGATGTTTTGCCGTCTGATGTTACAGGTATTCAATTTCTAAATCCAAAAACCAATGAGTTTGAAATGCGTATTGGACCGATAAAAACAAATATTTTACTGGCAGATGAAATTAACCGTGCAACACCAAGAACACAGTCAAGTTTACTCGAGGTAATGGAGGAACAGCAGACTACTATTGACGGGATTACTATATCCATACCTTCTCCATTCTTAGTAATTGCAACCCAGAATCCGATAGAGTCAAATCATGGTACATTCCCCTTACCAGAGGCGCAACTCGATCGCTTCTTAATGAAAATTACCATGGATTACCCAACATTGGAGCAGGAAAAGGAAATTTTAACATTGAACCGCACGCAGGATCCAATCCACCAGATAAATTCAATTTTAACAACGGACGAAATCATTGAACTTCAAAAAGAAGTAACACATGTTGAGGTGTCGGAGGTTGTACAGGATTATTTGCTTGCAGTCGTGCGTGCAACACGGAACCATACTGACATTGAGTTAGGGGTGAGTTCTCGTGCGGCCCTTGCATTAATGCGCGCAGGACAAGCTAAAGCCTTTTTACGTGGAAGGAATTATGTTACACCACAGGATATTAAGGAATTAGTGCGATATGTGTTCGAACATCGAATTGTATTGTCTATGGAAGGATCAATCAGAAAAACGAAGTCTGAGGTTATTGGTGAAGTGATACGTACAGTTGATGTACCGGTGGAATTGGAGACAAGAGGGTAATGTATTGGCTTAGAACTTCAGATAACACTGGACAGGAACATAACTTGCTGCTGTTTTCTTTACTAGTTCTGGCAATAACTAGTTTTGCCATTAATCAGCCATTAGCTATGCTTGTTGCCGGGTTCATTGGTTCTTACATACTTCTGATCCGGCTTTATGACAATCGTATAGGAAGAAAATTAATGCTGGAAAATACGAAAAAATCCATCCGTATGTTTGAAGGGGAAGAGGCAGAGGTGGAAATGGTCCTGAAAAACAATTCCATTCTTCCATTTTTTAATGGTTTCCTTACCTTCGCAACAAATGAAAAAGTAAGCAGTAAAAAGTTTGTCCGTTTTAGCAAAAAACAAAAGAACTACTATCATGTCCCATTAATTTTACTTGGAAGAGCTGAAGCACGATTCCCCATATCTTTCGAAGCACAGGAGCGGGGAGTGATAAGACTAAAGGAGATAGAATTTAGCTTTCCACATGTATTAAACTTTGAACAGGTCACAATGAAATATCAAGGGCTCTATCAAACGGAAATATTGGTATACCCAAGGTTGATACCTGTTGCAGGAATTGAAGAATTCCCTTACAACAATTTCGGAAATCAGGTAACACAGTTCTCACCGTATGAAGACTTGTTAAGCCCAGTGGGAACAAGGGATTATGCACCATCCGATCCGTTTCATCGAATTCACTGGAAGGCTTCAGCCAGAAGTCAAACACTGCAGACAAAGGTCTATGAAAGGAACCGTAATATTTCCTGGACTATAATCGTAAATATCGCTGAAACAAGCCCGCTAGGCAATGTTTACTTAAGCAAAAATATGGAGCAATATTTATCACAGGCTGCTTATATTTGTCAAACTATTACAAAGCAAGGATACCCGATAGAGTTATATGTTAATGCTGCAAGAGTTGGAAGTAAACCTTATCATTTGGAAAGTGAAAGTGGAAGAGAACATTTAAAACAAGCACTTGAAATGTTAACCAGAATTGAAAAGGATTCTAATGTTATTCCTGTTACAAATCTTTTTTATCAAGTTGACCATGTAATTGATGATTCCAACATTGTTGTAATAATTGGAGAAATATATCAAGATAGTCTTCACTACACAAACAAGTGGAACAGACGGGGCAATAGTGTGTTTCAAGTCACTGAATCCGTGAATGGTGCCCGTTTAACAGAAATCAAAAGTGTGAGGACGGGTAACTATGACACCAAATAGCAACATAACAAAATACTATCAGCTTATCAGTGAGGGCTTATGCTTTTATTTTTTACTCCTGCCAATAATGGTGTTGTACGGCGAGCTACTTCCTTTTTGGGGTTATTTATTTGGTACCATTGTTATAGTAGTAATTCTCACACTTGGAATACGATATATACCAAATTACAGTATGTATCTAATAGGTGCACTTATACTTATTCCGTTTATGGTCTATGTCCTTCAGGTACCACCTGTTTCATCGGTAGTACTTGTTGTATTCATGGTATGGCGGTTTATTATTCATGAGAGTAATCCAGATTTGCGGAATCAGATGAGATTAATTTTATATATGAGCTTTTTATTTATAATCGATGTTATGCTTTTTTATGAAACTGATTTGATCTGGGTAGCATTAATTATGCTGTTGGTTATGGTAGGTGGTTACCAGCTAAGCCATATAATTGTTGAAGGCTCAATTGGTGTGAAGAATTCGTATCCTTTTGTATTGGGATTATTTGGGTTTATTTTCGCAGGAAGTGTCATTATTTTTTCTGTGTTTCAAGCCTTTCAAGTTATTGTTCCTTACGCATTAAATGGCATTTTAAAGACTGTGGCATCTGGGATTTGGTGGGGTCTTGAATCACTTGGATTTACTGGCCTAAATTTCAGTTCATTACAAAATAAAATTGCAGGCATTGCGCAGGAAAATGATACGAAAATGAGTATGGATAGAGAGAAAAACCCTTTTTTAAGCGACGAAGAAATGAATCAAGAATATGTACCAGTTGATATAATTAATATGTGGACTATTGGTATAACCATCGTTATTTTAATAGTTGTTTTTTATTTCTTGTCGCGCAGAAAATTTCGTAATCATGGATCGGATAACAACTTGGAACGGGTTTCCTCTGTCTCGATTAATGGAAATACAGTAAAGAAAAACAAACCAGGGCGTCTCTTCGGTAGGTTTTCAGAAAAACCTGCACATGAGGTTAGGTTAAAGGTGTTTAAATTTGAACAATTAACTGCCAAGAAAGGTTTGGGAAGAAAGAACTCTGAAACAATCGAGGAATGGTTTTACCGGATTGGTATAGACGCTTCTCATCTGAACATATATCAAAAAATCAGGTACGGAGTCAGTGATCTAACTGTTGATGAAATTAATCAATTCAGTCATCAGTTAGAAGAAATTAAAACAACTTTAAATATATAAAAAACACGCTTCCCATCATTTGGGAGTGTGTTTTTTTTGCAGTAAAGAAAAACTTTCTTTCTACAGTCTGAGATCACAAAAGCTTAGATGTATAGCATAAATATTCTTGGGTAACTTATCGATTAGGAGGTGAGAAAAATGAAAAAGATTTTACTTTTGACCATCGTTCTACTACTTTTGCTTCCAATGACTGCTCTTGCAGCAACAACGTATACTGTTAAAAGTGGAGATACCATGTGGAAGATTGCAGTTAAGTATCGAGTCGGAGTTACTGAAATAATTGAAGCGAATCCGCAAGTGGAAAATCCAGATCTTATCTACCCGTACCAAAAGTTAAACATTCCAAGCTTCAGTTCTATTAAGCGAATTGAGCATCAAGTTATTCAACTCACTAACCAGGAACGTGCTAATTACGGTTTACCAGCTTTAAAACCAGAATGGCAATTGTCTCGGGTTGCCAGACATAAATCAAATGACATGAGGGACATAGGTTATTTTTCACATACTAGCCCAACATACGGCTCACCATTTACCATGATGAGGAATTATGGCATAGATTATAGGAGTGCGGGAGAAAATATAGCTAAAGGGCAGCAAACTCCGCGAGCAGTTGTGAGAGCGTGGATGAATAGCGCAGGTCACCGCAAAAACATATTAAGTAATAATTTCACACATATTGGTGTAGGTTATGCTAGTGATGGCCGTATTTGGACTCAAATGTTTATTGGCAAATAACCAAAAGAACGGCATAGTACCATCCTTTTTTATTCAATATAAAATGTTCAAAAGAAAAGAGGCCATTTTCACTATGGCCTCTAAGTGTTTAAATTAGTCTTCGGTACTGTTTAGGAACTGTGATGAAGGAATTGGTGTAACAGGATCTAGACAAGCGATTGCATTGAATTTAGATAGATCAACAGTTATACAGATGCCTGTTGCCTGGAAATCTCTAATACTGTTTCCTGGGAAGAAGTCACATACTTCATCGCGATCTCCACCAGGTGTTGATCCTCCCTCAGTTACAGGAAGTAATAACTCAAGCTTTACACAACACTCATCTTCATCGACAAATTTTTTGGCACGAAAAATTGGAGTCTCTACACAACGGAATGCAGTGTTTCCAGACCCGCCTATAGGTGCTTGGAATACTCCACTAGCGATAAATGGTTCACAATCGCAATAAAGTATGAATGGGATGGTAGTAAAACCATTTCCATTTCCATTTGCTACTGGTGATAATAGATCTTCGATAGACTGTTCACAACTGGTAGTACAACATCCATTTGTGGCAGCACCGGCTACCTCATCTTGTGCTTCAACAATTTCACGTACAATGTCACATACGCATTGGTCTCCATCAGATTTGCATGACATGATAAATCTCTCCTTATTTGTATTTGTCTTACAGTTATAGAGTATGGCAAATAGGATTTAGTGACTGTTTAATAGTCTAGTATTTCAAAAAATGATATACCCGTCTCATAGCCTTTTGTACAGTTTTTTAAGGTATTAGAAAAATCCTGTAAACAATTTATTGTTTACAGGATTTTTAGTTTTTAGGAAACCTTGTCAGTTGTCTAAGACGTTACTTGAGAAATGTTAAGAGGATTTAGTGCCTCTGTGCGATCAACGTAAATGAATGCATTATAGCGATCCGCCATGGTTGAAGGTACGTAATTTCCATAGGATTCATATGCAGGGTTATACACAACTCCTATAGCACGATGACCAACTCTCTTTTGAAAAAGATGCTTGTTTTCTTCGGTGAAAATTAAATACTTATCGAATGCACCCGACTCATGCATTAGATTTTCCCACGAACCTTGTTCTGCTTCGGGAACAACCATCTTTTCTGCATCGCTTCCCCATTTGTCTGCGGCAACGACAGTACCCTGATTGGTGCCGAATCCAATGATGTGAACATCGTCTGCAGCAAGTTGTTCACGGACTATCTGGCCGACATTAATCATACCTTCATTCTTCATATCTGTAGCCGATGCATCACCTACATGTGTATTATGTTCCCAAACAATTACCTTCGAATCTTTTCCATGATACTTCCTAATTTCATTTAATGCTTCTACCATATGCAAGTCACGAACGTTCCAGGACTCTGCGTCATTTTTAACCATCGTTCGGTAGTAATTCTCAGCATTTTTTGCAGCCAAAGTATTCATCTTAAGATTTAGATCCAATTCCTGATCGCTTTTGTAAAGGTCTTTGTTTGATCTAATGGAAGCCAAAAGTTTGGATACTTCATCTATACAATCTTCTGAAAAGAAGGCTGCTGACATAGCATACTGATCTTCTTGTTGATTAAAAGGTTCAAAACAAGCAAAAGCTTTTTCAGCAAGTTTTAAATCTGCACCCTGGGGTTCCGTTTTCTTCAAATAATTCATGATTTCATCCATAGATTCATACAAGCTGTACACATCTATCCCGTAAAAACCAACTTTGTCCGACTGATTTTCATTGTAGGATCGTAACCAGCCTATTAAGTCTGCTACGTCCTCATTAGCCCACATCCAGGTAGGCCACCGTTTAAATGCTTTTAGCACATCTAGTTCTGAAGCCTTGTCCGAATAGCTTTTTACATAGGAGTTGACTTGTTGACATGCAGGCCAGTCCCCTTCAACAGCAATAGCTGTAAATCCTTTTTCTTCAATAAGTCTTTTGGATAAGGCTGCACGAATAGTGTAATATTCAGAAGTTCCATGACTTGATTCTCCTAATAATACAATCCTCGAATCACCAATCTGATCGATTAAGGGTGCCAAGTCATCAGTAATGTCAAAAGGCATGGAGTGTGTTTGAATTGCTTTAAACATATCATTTTCCATTTGTATTTTCTCCTTAAAATATGCTGCAAACTAAAGCTGGTTTTTCTTACCATCTATTCTTTTTTTGTTTTTTTCACCGTTTCCAAAGTAGTTTTCACGAACACTTTTTGGAATATGATTGTCCGTGTCAGCAAAGCCACCACCCGCATACTTTTTAATTTCATTGTTCAACTTCTCTTTATCATCCAATTTAAACCCTCCTCTTCTAATCGTGTTTAGTTGTCGCTTATTATTTTGCCACGTTAATATAACGCTATACAAAACGGACAAACATAATATTATTATTTTCTGAGTTAAGTTTTTTGATTTTTCCTTACCTATACTGCTATAATAAAAACAAATTAAATATGATAAATTCCTTCGGGGTCGGGTGAAATTCCCAATCGGCGGTGATGAAGTATTTACTTCTTAGTCCGTGACCCGTTATGGTTATTCATTTAAGCCAAACGGTGGATCTGGTGAAACTCCAGAGCCGACAGTTATAGTCTGGATGGGAGAAGGGATTTCTAGGTAGCGGTACCACTCGTGTATTATTACACGTGGTTCTTTGCGTTTGAAAAGCGTACATACATAAGGAGTGCGTATAATAAAAGGCAATGCTTATTTACCATACCTATAAATTCTACCATTAAACCCTTGAAGACAATTCAAGGGTTTTTTTACACTTTAATAAAATATCTTTTCTAAAAGATTGTTGGACACAAAATCTATAAGCTGCGTCGTAACTGCTGGCCTCATTTACTACCAAAAATTTATTAGATTGGTGCTGATCCGACGCTGCTGAAAAACATTCGCTTTCCGTGGGAAATCTTCAGCCTCCTCGGAGCAAAACCCGCTCACTGCGGGTTCTTCAGACTGTTCCTTTCCCACTGGAGTCTCGCATTTATCCGCAGCTTTAGATAGCTTTCTTCTCAAGGGAGAAGGGGCTCCGTGAAAATATAGGACTCAGACGCCGTTACGGCAGAATACGAAGACTCCTACGGGAACAGCGCGAGTCCGAAGACCCCGGAAGAAGCGTTCTTTGCTTCTGAGGAGACTGAGGCCGTGCCCGTGGAAAGCGAAGTATTCTGTCGGAACGGCGGCGTCTAAAGAATTTTCACTGCGTCTCAGTTTTTATCAACTGCGATTGCTAAAAATAGGTAAATTATAACTGAATTCCGGAAATTCCGGCTTTTGATAAGAAAGGGGTGCTGCTGATGAATGATCAGGCATATATGGAAGCTGCTTTAAATCTCGCAAAGTCAGTACACGGTCAAACAAGTCCAAATCCACCTGTTGGCGCTGTTATTGTTAAGAATGGCGCAATTATTGGCATGGGAGCCCATATGAAGGCTGGGGAAGCACATGCAGAGGTCCATGCACTTAGAATGGCGGGGAGTAACGCAGAAAATGCAACTATTTATGTAACACTTGAGCCGTGCAGCCACTATGGTAAAACCCCACCATGTGCAGATGCCATTATCGAGAGTGGTATTAAGCGGGTTGTTATTGCGACGAAGGATGAGAATCCGAAAGTAGCAGGCGAAGGCATTAAAAAGCTGCAACAGGCTAACATATCAGTAGAGCTTGGTGTGGGAAAAGAAAGTGCAGATGAGCTGTACATTCCATTTTTTCATTATGCCGCTACAAAAACGCCATACGTAACAGTTAAATCCGCTACAAGCCTTGATGGGAAGACAGCGACTGTTACTGGAGCGAGTAAATGGATAACGGGAGAACAAGCAAGAGCAGATGTCCATCGTTATCGGGATGAAAATGACGCAATATTAGTTGGAGTTAATACTGTTATTGCGGATGATCCACAACTTACAACACGGTTGTCTAATGGTGGTGGAAAAAATCCTACCCGTATTATTTTGGACACGCATTTACGAACCCCGCAGAAAGCGAAGGTAGTGACTGATGGGGAAGCTGATACCTGGATATTCACCGGGAAAACTGTACCAAAAGAAAAGTTGGATTATTTCTCTGGAAATTCCGGTGTAACCATAACGCAACTGGATACAGACGTGATAGACATTAATCAAGTCCTGAAGCATCTTGGGAGAGAAGGTATCATGACCCTTTATGTAGAAGGGGGAGCGGCGATTAATGGCAGCTTTTTGAAAATGAATAAGATTAACCAACTTATAACCTATATAGCTCCCAAACTAATAGGTGGGAAAGATGCGCCTACATCAATAGCAGGTCAAGGCATTGAATCAATAGATGATGCGCTGCAATTAGAAGTTAAATCACATGAAATGCTCGGAGATGATCTAAAAATTATTTCCGTATTAAGAGAGGTGAGGTAACCTTGTTTACAGGAATTATCGAAGAGCTTGGTCAGGTAAAAAAAATACAGCGAGAGTCTGCAAACTCTGTCCAGCTGACAATTCAGGCTACAACAATTAATACAGATATGAATATTGGTGACAGCATTGCAGTAAACGGAATTTGTCTTACCGTTACAACATTTAATGAAAATACATTTAGTGTTGATGTGATGCCTGAAACAATAAAAGCAACGTCACTTAACACATTGAAAACTGGATCATCCGTCAATTTAGAGCGGGCAATGCACGCAAAAGGTCGATTTGGTGGACATTTTGTTTCCGGTCACATTGATGGTACAGGAAAAATTACCAGAAAAGAAAAACAGGAGAATGCCATTTATTATGACATTGAAGTGCCAGTCGAATTGAAAGCCTATTTATTAAAAAAAGGCTCGGTTGCTGTAGATGGCATAAGTCTGACACTGTTTGATGTCAACGATCAAACATTTACCATTTCATTGATTCCACACACGGTCTCCCAAACGGTCTTAGGGGAAAAGACAGTCGGATCCACCGTAAATATTGAATGTGATATGTTAGCTAAATATGTAGAGCAAATGCTTAATAAAACAAACACTAGCGATACCGGGATTAGTAAGGACTTTTTATCAACTAACGGTTACGCGTAAGGAGATGCAACCTATGTTTCATACAATCGAAGAGGCTGTTCAGGATTTAAAGCAAGGAAAGATAGTTATTGTAGTAGACGATGAAAATCGTGAGAATGAAGGGGACTTTGTTGCGCTGTCTGATAAAGCAACCCCGGAAGTAATAAATTTTATGATTACACACGGGAAAGGACTTGTGTGTACGGCTATCTCAGAGGAAATTGCCAGCAACCTTAGCTTACCCTTGATGACAAACAATAGCTCTGATCCATTTAGAACTGCATTTACCGTAACCGTTGATCACCAGGAAACTACAACAGGCATTAGTGCTGCTGAACGTTCAAAGACTATTCAGGCATTAGCTGATCCAAATGCTGAGGCAAAAGACTTTAAACAACCAGGTCATGTTTTCCCACTGATAGCCAAAGATGGAGGTGTGTTGACAAGGCAAGGTCATACAGAGGCATCTATTGATTTAGCAAGGTTAAGTGGAGCGAACCCGTCAGGTGTGATTTGTGAAATTATTAAAGAAGATGGCACCATGGCACGCGTTCCTGATCTATTGGAAATGGGTAAGCAATTCGATATAAAAATTGTATCGATTGAAGACCTGGTTGCCTATCGTAGAAAAAATGAAGTCCACATCATACGTGAAGTTGAAGCTAAACTTCCAACAGAGTTTGGTAATTTTAAAGTTTTTGGCTATTCCAATGATATTGATGGAAAAGAACATATTGCACTTGTAAAAGGAGAAATTGATTCAAATAAACCCACTTTGATGAGAGTTCACTCAGAATGCCTGACTGGAGATGTATTTGGATCACAGCGTTGTGATTGCGGACCTCAACTGCACCTGGCCTTGGCTCAAATTGAAAAAGCTGGAAGTGGTGTTTTAATATACATGCGCCAGGAAGGTCGGGGAATTGGTCTGTTAAACAAACTCAAGGCCTACAAGCTTCAGGAAGAAGGCTATGATACTGTTGAAGCAAATGAGCAGCTTGGTTTTTCAGCAGATCAGCGTGATTATTTACTTAGCGCACAAATACTGCAGGACCTTGGAATCAAGCAGGTGAATGTTTTAACGAACAATCCTGAAAAAATAAAGTCATTGGAATCATACGGGATCGATATAAAAGAGCGAATTCCTCTTCCAACAGCGTACAATGAAAATAATATGCCATATATGCAGACAAAGTTTAAGAAGATGGGCCACTTGCTGGAACTTCACAATTTGTAATAGGAGATGATCATGATGGGACAAACATTTGAAGGTAATTTAGTAGCCACAGATTTAACAATAGGAATTGTAGTAGGGAGATTCAATGAGTTTATTACGAGTAAATTACTAGAGGGTGCATTTGATACATTGAAAAGACATGGTGTCAATGAGGCGAATATTGATGTAGCTTGGGTGCCAGGAGCCTTTGAACTTCCGTTAGCTGCAAATAAATTAGCAATGAATGAGAAGTATGACGCTGTAATCACCTTAGGTACCGTTATTCGTGGGGCAACACCACATTTCGATTATGTTTGCGGGGAAGCAGCTAAGGGTGTGTCACAAGCCTCTATTCAATCAGGAAAGCCTGTCATTTTTGGGGTATTAACAACAGATTCAATTGAGCAGGCAATTGAACGTGCTGGAACAAAAGCAGGAAATAAAGGTGCTGAGGCTGCAGTATCTGCTATTGAAATGGCCAACCTACTTAAATCTCTATAGAAAACAGTAATAGAAATCCAGCTCCATTTAAGATAAACTAGTATAGAGTAGTTTCATCAAGTGGAGGGAAAGATCAAATGAAATTAGTACTATATCAAATAATTGGAATAGGATTCATATGGATAGGCATGTTATTCTTTTTTAATGATATGCAGCCTACCAGTAAAATTCTTTTTTATTGTGTCACTTCCTGGCTCTTATTTTTAATAGTCATATACATTAAGCAACGATTTAAAGGAACAAAGGATGAAGAACTGTAACAGCACGCGGGCGTAATCGGTCCGCGTGTTGTTTGCTTTTCACAAGGCTTTACTTCCCTTATACTAGAGGGAGAAGTTCGAAATGAGGAATGGTTTATATGCTTACAGTTGAAAATGTAGTAAAGTCATATGGCGAAAAGGTGTTGTTTAACCACGTTTCTTGTACGATTAAACAACATGATCGAATTGGTCTTATAGGGGTTAATGGAACGGGGAAATCAACCTTTTTAAAAGTGATTGCAGGGATTGATAGCCCTGAAGATGGGCTCGTCAAACATGCGAAAGACTACCATATAGAATATTTAGCACAAGATCCAGTTTTAAATCCAGAACTGACAGTTATTGAACAAATTTATTACGGTGAATCAGCTGTGATGAAAACGATGCGGGAATATGAACATGCGCTTCTTGAACTTGAAAAAGATTCTACTAGTCAAGCCACGCAGAAAGCTCTAATCGCTGCACAGCAAAAAATGGATGAGAACGAGGCATGGGAAGCAAATACCACTGCAAAAACGGTTTTGACGAAACTTGGAATCACTGACTTCAACAGCAAAGTTACGGCTTTGTCAGGGGGTCAAAAGAAACGTGTAGCGATAGCAAAGGCATTAATTCAACCTGCCGATTTATTGATTCTGGATGAGCCAACAAACCATTTGGATCATGCGACGATTGAATGGCTCGAAAAGTTTTTGTCTTCCTATCACGGTGCATTGATACTTGTAACCCACGACCGTTACTTTCTAAATCGTGTTACCAATCACATCTATGAATTAAATAAAGGAAATCTTTATAAATACGAAGGTAACTATGAATTATTTTTAGAGAAAAAGGCAGAGCGGGAGATTTTGGAAGAAAGCAGTCAACAAAAGCATGCGAATATCCTGCGTCGTGAGATTGCGTGGCTAAAGCGTGGTGCCAAAGCGAGATCCACCAAACAAAAGGCCAGAATTGATCGAGTCGGGGATATGAAGGAAAAAAGTTTTGATACCAACAAGGATGAAGTCGAATTCCAGGCTGGTTCAAAACGTTTGGGTAAAAAGGTAATTGAACTAATTGGTGTTGAGAAATCATTTGGTGACAAGCAATTAATTTCTGCTTTTGATTATCTTATTGTACCAGGGGAGCGACTGGGAATAGTTGGTCCGAATGGTTCTGGGAAAACAACACTGCTAAATTTAATGGCGGATCGTTTAAAACCTGATAATGGAACAATTGATGTCGGTGAAACAGTTAACATCGGCTATTACACACAGGAAAATGAAGAAATCGATGAGAGTCTGCGCGTTATTGACTATATAAAAGAAATAGCGGAGGTCATCTATACAAAAAATGGAGAAGCAATAACTGCTGAACAAATGCTGGAACGTTTTTTATTCCCACGCTCAGAGCAATGGAATTATATTCGTAAGCTTTCTGGCGGAGAAAAGCGCCGGTTGTATTTGTTAAAGGTATTAATGCTCGAGCCAAATGTATTATTTTTAGATGAGCCTACTAACGACTTAGACACAGAAACATTAAGTATACTTGAAGATTATCTAGCGAATTTCCCTGGAGTAGTCATTACTGTTTCCCATGATCGTTATTTTTTAGACAGAGTAGTTGATCAGCTGATCGTACTATCAGACAAGCCCACTGCGAAAAGATTTTACGGAAATTATAGTGAATATCTGGAGCAACGGGTTACTGAAATGGAAGCAGCACAAGTAAAAGAGAGTCCAACAGCACCACCCGTTAAAAAAACAAAGAAAAAGCTTTCCTATAATGAGCAACAAGAATGGAAGGAAATAGAGGATCAAATCACTGAACTTGAGACCAGAATTGATAGCTTAAAAGATGCTATTGCTGGGGCTGGCAGTGATCTTGAGAAAGTACAAAAGTTTTATGACGAACAACAAGAAGCAGAGGAATTGCTAGAACAAAAAATGGAACGTTGGACCGAACTTTCCGAACTCATTGAGGAAATAGAAGCAGGCAAATAAATGAAAAGGGCAGATGCTAATAAGTAGCATCTGCCCTTTTGTTGGCAGTAAAGAAAGTATAAAAACTTTCTTTCTGCATAAGTGCAATTAAGGCACTCGCCAATAAAACTTGGCTTTTGGTTAAAGTTAATTTGTCTGGTTTAACCTGCAGTTGGTAAAATCGAGCACTGCGTCGGAGTTTTCGAGCGCCAACGTAGTGAAATCGAGCACCACACTAAAAAATCGAGCACCAACCAT
>NZ_JBMERP010000063.1:0-21717 GCF_049310925.1 Virgibacillus sp. DJP39
TCGTTCCCCACGGAAAGCGAGTTTTTTTCCGCAGCGTTGGATCAGCACCAATTTAGTAAAGGTTGGCAGCAAATAAATACAACGAGTAATAAAAAGGGGGATTTTGATGACTCAGTCTATCTATTTCACGGATAACTTTTTTTCAGAAGGAATAACGGAAATTTTTAATGGGGATCAGAAAAAAGTTGGTTCGCTTAATCTAAAAAGTGCTTTTTCTTCAAGCGTTGATATTCTGGATGCGGAAGATAATGTCGTGGTTAAAGGTTCTTTCCCATTTTTGTCAAGGAGTTGGATTGTAAAAGATCAAAGTGAACAGGAGATTGGTAAGCTCAAGCAACGCATGTCTTTTTTCTCTAAGAAATTTGTTTATCGATCCCAGCATCATGGTGAGTTTGAAATAAAGTCAGAAGCATTTTCCAAGGAGTATGACATTCTGGATCAGGATGAAAACTTGGTTGCTGCATTTAAAAAAGTCAGTGGTTTTTTTCAATCACCAGCATTCGAATTGAGTAATCATTCATCTAAGTTATCAATGGAAGAGTTAACAGCAGTTGTCATGGGAGTCAATATGATTATCAAAAGCAATAATTCTGCTGGAGCAGGAGGAGCGTGATGATTAAGGGATTCAGTCTGGGAAAAGCTGAATCCTTCAATCTTTCCTGTAATAAGATAGTAGATCGGGATATTCCTTCATTTCTTTCCTGCCTTTGTCGCTAAGTATGTAAACCCCTCGTTTAACTCTTTCAAACCATCCATAATAGTTTTTCGTTAAAATCGATGACGTTTTTTTACCAGTCCCCATCTCCATCAATTTTTTTGGTGATAGTTCACCCGAATGTTCGAGGTAACAAGCGATTTGGATACAATTCTCTTTGTATGCAGTCATAATTTGTGCTCTACTCGTTCCACCAATATTGAAATCGGCACTTCTACCATTGATTTCTTTCAGTACTTCCTGTCTTTTGCGTTTGTTTTGGCCTAAATTTTTCTTTCGGTTAAATGGTATTGGGTCAAAGACAACTTCCACTTTCTTATGGTTTCCTGAAAATGAAACGAGGATCAACCCTAACTCTAACCTTTTTACTAATCTGCATATATCTGTCCAACGTCTTGATCTAGCTCTGTGCTTTGGTTTTTTTGGTACTGCAATGTACACAAGCTCTGAAACCCGCAGTCTTTTTGTTGCTTGGATGAGTAGATCCACACTCAGGTTAAGTTTCAATTCGATGATGATTAACTCCTCATTTTTAACTGCTGCCATATCACAATCTTTTACTTCCCCATACACCTCATAACCTTCTTGTATGAAATGCTTCTGAATGGGTTTATATAAATCTGCCTCTTGAAGCTTTGTTGATTCCTTCATATGTAAGCACCATCCATTTTCACGAAATTTACTGCGGTATACGGGATAGAGAATGCCTTTATTTTATCATAAAATTGTTTACTTTTAACCTTTCACACTTTTGGGCTAACGCACATATTATTTAAGTAGAGGTGGTGAAGGATGAACAAATCAAATGGTAATGTAGAACGCGATCCTGTTGCAGTAGAACAAGAGGAATGGAAAAAAAGACAACGAAAAAATCGATTCAAACAGGTGCTTACAATATCATCTCCTATTCTTATCTTGGTTCTGTGGGAATTTTTATCCAGAACGGGTATAGTCGATGCACGATTTTTCCCGGCACCAACGGAGATAATCGGAACGCTATTTACAATGGCAGCTGAAGGAGAATTATTCGGCCATATTGGAATATCACTATTTCGGATATTTGCAGGGTTTATCCTAGGTGTAATACCAGCAATTGTTCTTGGACTATTTATGGGATTGTATTCACCGCTAAGGCATTTTTTTTCCCCGCTTATAATGGCACTCATGCCTATACCGACAATAGCTTTATTACCGATAATTTTAATGATATTTGGAATTGGTGAAGTATCCAAAATCGTAACAATTGCAGGAAGTGTATTCTTTCCAGTCATTATAAATACGGTAGTGGGTGTTACAAATATAGATAAAACATATTTGGATGTTGCGAGAAACTATGGAGCCAATTCGAAAGACTTTTTCTTTAAAATTGCTTTACCTGGCTCTCTTCCAGTGATGCTTGAGGGCATCCAAATGGGGCAGGCAATTGCGCTATTGACAATTGTAGCGGCGGAAATGATGGGTGCAAACTCTGGTATTGGATATTTAATTTGGACTTCATATAGTGCCTTTTTATTAAATGAGATGTATGTGGGTCTTGTATTAATATCTTTCTTTGGATACATGTTCTCACTTATTCTAAGAGGGTTTCAGAAGAAGCTATTGCCATGGAAATAGGTATTAGAGAGGTGATTCGGTGACAAAGGAAACAAAAATCTCAATCAACAATCTAACAAAAGTATTTTACAATAAAAATAGAAATATCACAGCGATAGAGGATATTTCAGTAGATATTAAAGACGGAGAGTTTGTATGTTTGATTGGACCGAGTGGCTGCGGGAAGACGACTTTACTTCGTATTCTCGCAGGATTAGAGAAACCAAGTGTTGGCGAATTTTCAATCTTACAAGCTAAAAAGAATCGTCCCTTGCAATCAATGGTTTTTCAGGAGCAGGGGGTCATCCCTTGGTTAACTGTTGAAGAAAATGTGGCATTTGGACCTAATATGAGGCATTTGCCTAAACAGACTGTAAAAGACAGTACATCCTATTATTTAAAAAAAATAGGGCTTGAAAATTTTAGAAAGCATTATCCAAAAGACCTGTCAGGAGGCATGAAACAGCGGGTAAGTATAGCACGTGCCTTTGCAAATGACCCTGAAATATTATTAATGGATGAACCCTTTGCTGCTTTAGATGAGCAGAACAAATTTATTCTCCAGGATGAATTATTAACGATTTGGTCAGAGACAAAGAAGACCGTTCTCTTTATTACACATAGCATTGATGAAGCATTGCTGCTGAGTGACAGGATTTTATTAATGAGTTCCCAGCCTGGTAAGATAATAGATGAAATAGTTATCGATTTACCTAGGCCGAGAAATATGGAACAGATACGTGAAAATAAAGAGATGGCAGACAGATTTGTGGAAATATGGAATCACCTGCATGATGAGGTACAAAAATCAAGATTATAGCGCATGGGAGGAGATTATTACATGGGGAAATATAAAATACTGATTTTGCTTCCATTGTTTTTATTTGCACTAGTCATTAGTGGCTGTTCTTCTAATTCAGACGACAAGAGCAGTAACGATAAGGAAATTAATGATGAAGTAAGTAAAGATAATCCTTCAGGTGACTTGGCGCCACTTGAGGAGAAAGCAACAGTAGTAATTGCTGAGGATGGATCGGCATCAGGAGCTGGATTTTACATTGCAAAAGAAAAAGGGTACTTTGAAGATTACAATATTAAAGTGAAGTTTGCCAAATTTGCAAACAGTGATGATATGTTGCCAGCGTTGGCTTCAGGTGAAGTTGACATTGCTGGAGGGATATCGTCAGCATCATTTTTTAATGCAATAGCTCAAGGGATTAATGTAAAAATTATCGCTGATAAAGGGCACAATATCACAGGATCTTCTTACTTTTCATTTGTCATAGGCGAAGATTTGCAGGGGGAAATAAAGGAGTACTCTGATTTTGAAGGGAAGCGCATAGCCGTTTCAACTAAAAATGCCGTGGATGATTATATCTTTCAAAAAATGATTGAACATGCAGGCTTAACGGAAGATGATGTGGAATTTGTGTTGATGTCTGATTTTGGAAACATGCTTGCATCCATAGCAAATGGTTCTATCGATGCTGCACTACAAATTGAGCCATTAATTACGCAGGGAATTGAAGAAGGGATCCATGTTCGATTTGGAGATACAACTGACTATGCACCAGAAGCACAAATCGCGATGGTGCTGGGATCGCCTAACTTTATCAATGAAGAAAAGAATGTTTCCTTAAGGTTTATGGCAGCCTATTTAAAAGGCGTACGTGATTATAACGATGCCTTTATAAAAGACGAAGGCAAGGATGAGATTATAAAAATTATGACAGAGCATACATCATTAAAGGATGCCGAATTATGGGAGAAGGTTTCCGTTACTGGATTGAATCCTAATGGTGAAATGTTCGTCGATGACATAAAGAGCCAATACAACATGTATAAGGATAACGGGGCTATTAGTGGAGAATTAGACTTCGAAAAAGCAATTGATACGTCCATAACTGAAAAAGCGGTTGAGCTTATTGGAAAGTATGAGCAGTAATCGGTGCCAGGAGTTTGCATTAGAAATCCCATCCTCATTATGAGGGTGGGATTTTTGGGTGCCTGGCACTTTTGGGTGATTATGGATGAATTGATACACTCGTTCCTATTGGTACAATACTTGCCAGTTCCTCCACATCCCGATTATACATGCGGATACAGCCTCTTGATACTGCTTTTCCAATCGAACTCGGATCATTCGTTCCATGAATCCCGTAGTGCTGTTTTGACAAACTCATCCACATAGTGCCGTATGGGCCACCAGGATTAGGTGCTTTATTTATAATGATATAATCCCCTAATGGCGTCCCATGTAGTATTCTTCCAACAGCAATGGGATACTGTTTTTGAAGCACACCATCTTTCAGTAATTTTAGCTGCCTACTTTCAACTGACACATCAATACGAAATGGTATTGTATCTGGGTCAGGAAAACCTGGTATTACAATTGATTGGCCAGGGTAAATGACATTTGGATTTATTACTGGGTTTGCATTTATAATTGCCGATAGTTGTGTACGATAATCTTTTGAAATCTGGGTTAGTGTTTCACCCGGTTTAACCGTATGAATCAACTTAAACACCTCCATAGGTACTATAGTTTATGCAGGTTGTAGAAAGTGTTTCATATTGGTTTGATGTTGCTTTTCTTTTCAAAATCACCATGATTAATTATGCAATCAGAATCCAATCAAATTTACGGTAACATAGGCCAAACTATGAGAATATCCTAAGAATGTAGATGGAGGGATATTTAAAATGAACAACAACGTTCCAATAAATCACAATCAAGTACAGGAAGATAATCGTCCTATGGGAGACGATATTAAACAACGGTGTCAAAGATACATGAGTTTCCAGGTTATAGCACAAATGAACGATGGGTCCCAATTTGATGGTGTTATTGTAAGTATGGATGAGGACGGGGTTACTATTTTGATTTCTGAAGAGGTTGACGAAGAACAAGAAAACAGACAATTCGGCTTTGGATATGATGATTACAACGACGATTATTACGGACGTCCTCGTAGAAGGTTCCGCCGTTTTCATCGCCGCCGTTTTCCATTTAGTTTCTTTAGAAGATTATTCCTTTACCCATATTATCCTTGGTTTTAATACTAGGTGGGTCACTTGAATAACGATTATTGAAGTCTTTGTTAGTGGATATATCATTAGTACGTTACGCTAATACAATCTTAAAAAGCCAATTTCATATTAGGAAATTGGCTTTCTAGGTTCGTCCAAGCAATGCATATGGTATAAATCCCAAGCTCAGAACTTTAGTTATAAAGAAAAATTTTAAGACTTTCATTCGCATCAACTGTTGCTAATAATATATCGTTTAAGTTGGCATTATATGTAGTTGATAGCTTATTTAATAGCCATTGTTCATCTTTTCCAATCTTTTGTAATTCATTAAAATCAATTTTTCGTTCCTTGATAATAGTTTTAGGAAGGTGAAAAGGTTTTATTGCTGTTGTAAGTGTGGAAGGCGTGATTGGTTGATATTGAGGATATAAAAATAATGAAATAGTTCCTCCAGGTTCCCATAATGCTAGTGCAACCTTGTCAATATCCTCAATTTTTTCTTTTCGCAACTCAGTTAAAAGGAAATCAATTGAGATTCGTGCTTTAATTAAATTTTTGTTGTTAATCTTTCCATACTCTATAAGCGTTATAGGTGCCGGATCAATAAAAGTCCGAAGTCTATCCCACTTCAAACTTAGAAATAGTCCACTAAGATATAAAGTTACCAGTACACTCATTGTAATCATAGAACCTTTTAATCCTAACCCTTCATCTGACAAAGGGTGGGCAATAATGTTTCCTATTAATATAGCCAATACAAAATCCAGAAACCTTAATTGTGATATCGATCTCTGCCCCATGAACTTGGCTACAAATATTAAGAAGAAGAAAGCGATAATTGCCCTTAAAACCCATTGAAAGGAATTAAGGGACTCTTGTCCACTAAAGAACTCCATCAATTACACATCCTTCCTTCAATCCCTAAAAAACCATATCTTTGAATATTGAGCAGATACATATTCCGAAATAATTAAATTATTGATCTGGTTATCATAGGTGAATCGTTGATAATTAGGTTTAAGTCAATCCACAAATTAGTATGACCAAGGCGCTCCTGCATTATTTATATGCTTTATAATGAAATTTTGATTTTACATCATATCATGGTTGGTTATTGTAAATTTTAACTGGTTAATGTTTATACGAGGAAATAATTTTTCCTGTAATTACATACAAATCATTACCAAAAACGATTATTATTCACCAAAATGTGCTAAAATTGAGAAAAGTGCATTGTGGACGAAGTAGCTTTTGTTTAGATATATGGGGATCAAAGGATTTCTGACGGAGCGTACAGACGGATAGTTTGCTGGTTTTGAGAAATCGTTAATTTTTGGGTCCGTAATAAACTAAAATTAAAGGGAGTGTTTTTTTGTCAAAGGAACTGAATCATGAAATGAGAGCTTATACCGCGTGGGATATACTTGTCGAATGGACAAAGACATCATCGACGATTACATATAAGGAGCTGGCTGACCGGGTTGGTGTTCATTCAAGAGCCTGTAAATACTTTCTGGAACATATTGAGAATTACTGTATTGAGCAAAAACTACCACCATTAACCAGCATCGTAGTAAATCATGCTGGTGAAATTGGACAAGGCTTCACTGAATGGGATACAGACAACTTACGTAAAGGGCAACAGCTAGTATATGACTTTAAGTGGGGCAACTACCTTAACCCTTTCGCCTATGCAGCGAACGATGATACCCAACAAGATTTGATAAAAGAAATTATAAATGGTGAAGGTTCTCAAGCTTTATATACCAAAGTAAAGGTAAAAGGGATTGCACAAAAAATATTCAGGTCAGCATTGTTGAAAGCGTATGACAGTAAGTGCGCGTTTTGTAATTTTAAAATACCACATGCACTTGAGGCAGCTCATATTGTGCCATGGTCTGAATCTAGTGATGGAGAAAAATTAGATATCCAAAACGGAGTACTACTATGCAGTAACCATCATAAACTTTTTGATAATAATATTTATTATATTAACAGTGACCTAACGATCGGAATTAATGGTTATAAATCCAGACTGCAGGATCAAAAAATAAGCTTACCTAAAAATAAAGACCATTGGCCAAGAGAAGATTTTTTAACAAGAAGAACTGCCCTTAGTCATAGTAAATAGATCAAACGATACAAATGGCTACTTAGGTGGCTGTTTGTTTTTTTAAACAATCAAAATGATGAGGTGTGTGCAGTGAATGTAATTTTCACAAAGCCAGACACAGCGTATACCAGGACTATCGCTGCAATCTGTGCGACTGGTTGGAGACAAACGGTAGAAGGGAAATTAAGTGAGGAATATAAAAAGAAAAATGTTGATTCCTGGTATCGCCATGAACGGGTTTTTAATGATATAAATGAAGGGTTTTACTCACATGTGGCACTGATAGATTCAGAAGTTGTTGGAGTAATGGTGGCGGAATAACCAAACCAAAGACAGTGGAAATCTATGTTCTTTATGTAGATGAAACTTACCGGTATAAAGGAATAGGTAGAAAACTTCTTGAAGCACTAACTTTACAACAAATGAATAAAGGTGCAACTGAGCAATGGGTGTCAGTGCAGGAAGGGAATCAACTAATGGGTAGGTTGACTTTACAAACCTGAGGAAGCAAAATTAAACAAAATGAAAAGGTGATTTCTTTATTGGAGTAAATTAAAAATAAATAGCTGCTCACTACATGTGTAAGCTTTTGGCAAACAGATGTCTTTTCTTTCCTGATAGAATTTGAAATAATATCTATTGCATCAAGGAAAGAGGAGGACACAAAGTGAGTAAAACAAAATTATCTACTGATTCATTATTTAAACCATTTAATAGTGAGAACATAAAATTGTCTAACCGAACTGTAATGGCGCCGATGACACGAGGCTTCTCACCAGATGGAGTACCTGGGAAAGACGTGGCCGCTTACTACCGCCGCCGGGCTGAAAATGGAGTAGGATTAATCGTAACCGAAGGAACAGGGATTAACCATCCGTCTTCTGTTTCCGGTGCAAGCATTCCTTTATTTCATGGTGAAAACTCCTTGAATGGATGGGCTGAAGTGGTAAAGGAAGTTCATAACGCTGGTGGAAAAATTGTACCACAGCTTTGGCATGTGGGGTTGACCCGTAAACAAGGAGAGCTTCCAAATGAAGAAGCACTACCTGTTGGACCATCAGGACTAAGCTTATCCGGTAAAAAAATAACAGAGCCAATGACCGAAGAAGAGATTGTTGCTATGGTAGAAGCCTATGCTCAAGCAGCGGCTGATGCAAAACGTATTGGTTTCGACGGAATCGAAATTCACGGTGCGCACGGTTATTTAATCGATCAATTCTTTTGGGAAAATACAAATAAGCGTACGGATCGTTATGGTGGAGACCTTGTCGGGCGAACACAATTTGCAGTTGAAATAATAGAAGCATGCCGGCGTGAAGTTGGTCCTGATTTTCCAATCATTTTCCGGTTTTCTCAATGGAAAATGAATGATTTTAAGGCTAAGCTTGCAAAAAGTCAAGATGAATTAGAACAATTCTTACAGCCTCTAGTAGAAGCGGGAGTAAATATTTTCCATTGTTCAACCCGACGTTTCTGGGAGCCTGAATTTGAAGGGTCTGATTTGAATTTAGCAGGATGGACCAAGAAATTAAGTGGTAAACCGGTTATTTCTGTTGGCTCAGTTGGACTTAATGGGGAATTTACCAGCTTCTCCGGTGCTGAGACAACTAGTCTTGATAGCCTTATTGAAAAGCTGGATAATGAAGAGTTTGACCTGGTTGCAATCGGACGATCTTTACTAATGGACCCCGAGTGGGTGAAAAAAGTGCAAGATGGAAGGGCAGATTATTTATTGCCATTTAATAAAGAAGCACTTCAAAAGTTATACTAGATTGTAGAGAAGAGCAGGTATCTCACAAATGGGATACCTGCTCTTTTTAAGTGCTAGGCACCACAATAGACCTTTTTTAAGAAAAGTAAATTGAATTTTGTGTTAAAATTATGTGGAGAGTTTTAGAGTTGTAGATTTAACAAGTTAGTGTGAGAAATTTTTAACCTTTTTAAAAAGAATTGTCTGGGGGATTAAAATGATTATTGAAATGACCACTCAAGTTCGTGTTCAAGACGTTAAAGAAGGTCAAAGATGGTATCAAATTTTATTTAATAGAAAACCAGATTTTATACCTCATGAAGGTTTTGCTGAATGGGAAATTATTTCTGGCTGTTGGTTGCAAGTTGCAGAAGGTGTGGCGTCGGAAGCAAGTGGTCCTCTACGATTTGGCGTAACAAACATTGATAGTGAACGAGAAAGGCTTATCAGAGAATTGGGTATAGAGAAATTTGAAATATTTTCAAGAGAAGAAGTGCCAGTAAAATGGGGGACTTTTTCGGACCCATGGGGGAATCGTTTAGGATTCTTTGAATACTTGGACAAAAAAGAAGAAAAAAAACGTATTCAAACTGTTATGGACGCCTATTAAAAGTATTATTATGAGAACTAACGGCAGGCTTTTAATAATAGAATTTAAAGAGGAGCAGATTAAATGAAACAAGCTTTATTGGTAATTGACACTCAACAGGAACTGATGGATGGTGGAACAGAGGAGCAAGGAGTTTTTGAGAAAGAAAAAGTCGTTACGAACGTTAACACTGTGATCCGAAAAGCGATAAATGTAAGTGTGCCGATTGTTTTTATGAGAGATTTAGATGTTTCTAATGGAGAGGGAACTGGATTCCAAATACATAAGGATATTAAAGTACCGTCCACAGCTGTCATATTTGATAAGGCCGCAACAAATTCGTTTTATCGTACACCATTGCTCGCATTTTTAAATGAAAATTATATCGAGCATCTTGTCATTATGGGATGTAAGACAGAACATTGTATTGACACAGCTGTTAGAACAGCAACAATCAATCGTTTTGATGTGACATTGGTTGGAGACGGACATTCTACTTCTGATTCAAAGGTCTTAGCTGCAAAACAAATAATTCTGCATCACAATGAAACCCTTCACGGCCATTATAATGTAGACAATTTTTCACTAGTTAGAAATACGGATGAAGATCTGTTTACACCTACACATAATAAATACCGATAATACTTTTAAATTAAACTAAGATAAAATAATACATGGAGCTGTTGCATTAACTGCACTATCTTATTTTGACTAGAGGTGTTGGCCTGGACTTTGTACTGAAATTATAAAAGCAGGACATTTAACAGAAATGTCGAATCAATCACTAACAATGTATGAGGAGGCAATCCACTTGAAAATGGCTGTAGGTATCATTCTTATTTTTATGAGTATTGTTCATGTGATTTACGGAGAAAAAATGCAGGTTGATGTATTGAAGAAATTAAAAGCGGATAACATTTTAATTGGCTCATTCAGGGCTATGTCTTTGCAAGGAGGTATTCTTTTATTCGCAGTTGGTGTTATCGAAATATTGGTTTTTACTGAAGTAGTTGTCTTAACCGGCTTCGCTATTTATATTCCTGTAGGGATTATTTGTTTAAATGTACTATCCGTTTTGATCGTAGCTTTAGGTAAACACCTTGAATTGTTTAAAGCAACAATACCCCAATTTTTTATCTTTGCAATTATTATTATCCTACAAGTGATGAGCATAAATTGACAAATTGAAGGTGCCAGGCACTATTTATCAATAAGTAGGCGTGTTGATGGCTAAATTGCAAGTGCCTGCCACTTGGTAGTGGCAGGTACTTGATGTGATTCATAGTGCTTTTTTTGACATTCATTGTTTGTAAGAATGGATCCTTTTTAGTTACTTGTCGACCATATAACTTAAAAAGTTTCTGGATACGCTTTTACCATTGCATCTGAAATTGTGTCCGCTATTCCCCTTGCTTGCTCTTCAATTGCGTCATATACTTCAATATCCTTCTGATAATCCTTATTAATCATAGAAACAGCCTCTTGTTTTGTTAAATCTAAGTGTTTATAAAACATTTCTCTAACTGCATTTTCAGGTAAGTATCGATTCACACTACTCAAAAAAACAGCAATTTGGTCAGCGTTGGCATACCACTTTTTTTCTGCAGTCATAGCAGCTTGCTGGTCACCTGCTAAAGCGGCTTTAACTAGATCAGCAGCGATTAAAAGATGCTCCTTAATCAAATTAGCATAAGCGGTTGCTGCATCGTCACCGTACAATCTACGAATCATGTTTCCCATGTCAGTAGCATTTTGCAGAAGCCGGGCAATAACAAAATCTATGTCAGGTAAGGTAAAGGTTAGGCTAATAATTGCCATCCTTGTCCAGGCAACATGTTCTTCCCAAAGGCTACGCATATCGTTTCTATAATCAACCTCAGCCTGACTTATACAATGATTCAATTGTCTTGACTGGTACTTTGTTTCTGAAACCGGTATGGCGATATATTGCCCAACACGCAGGTGATTCGGGTTCACTCCAGGATTCGCCTTTAAAATTTCCTCAGCAACTGTATTGTACTGTTGTGCTAATAGCCAATAATTATCTCCGGGCTGGATCGAATGGCTGCATAAATGTTTCAACTTTTTTACCACTCCCATTAATTTTTGTGCATTAAAACTCTTTTATAGGATATTCGAATTAGTTGGGAAGGGTGAATGTCTATGAGTTGCCAGGTACTAACTATCAGTGCCAGGCACCTTTTCGGGGAGGCTTTAATTCTTCCACCAACATTATCGTCTTTACTTTTTTAACCATTTCTATATAATTATTGGTACATATTAATGAGGAGGAACTTGACATGCAAAAAAACTTACTCTTTTTTTTAAACCAAAACGTAGGGGTGAAAAAATTCGGGTAAATAGATAAACTAAATTCCATAATGATTCACTCCTGCTTTTTTACTTATTCTATTAATCTCAGCAGGAGGAAGAAAATTGAAAAAAGGTACTTTAGCATCAAGAAATATTCGCGTTTTGTTTTGGGCAGAATTATTTGGAAGTGTCCGATTTATCCAACCCGTATTGGCTTTATTTTATTTTGCGCGCGGACTGGATGAAGCGTACATTCTATGGGTACTGCTTTTTTGGAGTACTGGTGTATTAATTGGAGAAGTACCAACAGGTATGTTTGCTGACCGTTATGGAGCAAAACTATCGTTTATGATTGGTGCATTTTTAAGTATGGTTAGTCACGGAATGCTCATTTGGGCGTTTGAACCCTGGATGTTCTTCGCGAGCAGTCTATTAAGCGGTTTTGCCGTAACTTTTTTTAGTGGTGCAGACGAAGCTTTAATCTATGAATCTCTGAAAGAATCAAATGAAGAAAATAGAATGGATAAAGCGTTAGGAATTATCCAATCTGCACAATTCGTTGTAATGGTTTTTGTCCTTATTTTAGGTGGAATTATCGCAAAAAATCTAACAGATGATCAGTTTGTATTACTCATTTTGCTAGGTGTTGCTTTCCAATCCATTCAAATCATTCTTTTAATTTTTATTAAAAATCCAGCAAGCCACGGTAAGTATCGTGAACACCCTTTTAAGCAGTTAAAAGAGGGAGTACTTGCGATAAAAAGGTCACCTCACGTGTTGTGGATGTTCCTAAATATCACGCTCGTTTTTATACCAACTGCCGCGATATTTGGTAACTTTAACGACAAATTATTAAGTGATGCAGATTTGCCAGTTTATTTAATTGGATTTGTCTTAGCTGGGCTGTCTATAATTAGTTTTCTAGTCTCCCATGTTATAGGGTGGATGACAACTCGAATCTCAAGGATTACTATTTTATATGTGACTGGGGGAATGGGTGTAGTTGCGTTATTTTTGGTTGCTTATTTTAGGGAAATACTTTGGTTTCTAATACTTATTATGATAATCCTTAGTTTTGTCCGTACGGTTCGCTACCCAATTTACAGTCAATTGGCCAATGATATCATTCCATCAAATGTTAGAGCGACAACGATTTCATTACTATCTATTATTGATTCTGTTTGTGATCTAATTGTCTTTAGTAGTGTAGCCGGGATTGCAGTATTTGGTTTTGAAAAGATGTTTCTGGCAAGCGCAGCTATTGCATTAATTGGAAGCATACTACCAATACGGCAAGTGGCGAGGAAATAAAAAATGAAAGGATAAGGTATGGTGCCAGGCACCATACCTTATCCCTTAAACGTTTCAATATGTAAATCAATTTCTTCTTTATGCTTTAAATCATGCTTTATATTACCTGCCAAATATTCACTCAGGGTCAATTTTGCTATTCCAGGTAAGGGTTTACTGTATGCTTCAGTACTGATTTTTTCCAGAATAGACACCAGTTCGCTTCGGGTGGAAACAAACGCATTGATAAGGTCATTTTTTGAAATCCCGGATCTCGCATAGTTTGATGCTTGTTGATTAACCGATTCAACATCAACTTCTACACTGGGAGATGGTTCATTCTTCAATACATAGGTTAACCTGTTGTCGATCATAAAGTGATCCCAAGCAATTAAATGAGAAATGACGTCAGCAATTCCCCATTTTCCCTCTGCAAAGGGAGCAAACCACAATGCATCATCTATCTTTTTTAATGACAAGACCCAATCTATTATGGCGCTTTTTTCATTTATAATGAATTCCTTTTCCATTTATACCCTCCTTCATTTAGGACACCCAATGTACCAGCTTATAGAAAGGAGTAGCCTACCCCTTTTTCCCAGGCATTTGTCAGCCACCTTCCACACAGGTTACAGAAGAGCTTCCCACTACCTGGTTTAATTCCTGTAAAAGTTTTTCGAGAATACCCTCTTCCATAAATGACCCCAACGAATCATGAACTAATGGAATACTAAACTGGTTAAAAACTTCAGCAGTTTGTTCCCAGGTATCAACGATTTCTTTAGGAGTCATATTCTCTTGAATTACCATAACAAAACCTCCTCACGATCTACTAACCATATCATACGAAAAAAGGTACATAAAATCCATAATTAATTGAGCAGATGCTTTTGAAGGTGCTACGAAATAAGAAATATATAACATAGGGGTCTTTGTTGAGCCTATGGTAGTTGTTACCCTAGTCAACAAACCCTTTTTCTTGTATTCCAAAAAGTTATAGTTAGAATTATTAGTATAGATTTCTGAGGAAAAGGGTGAAATAATATGTTGCAAAAAGTCACTGAAACTATTTATAAGTTGGTAATCAATCCTGATTCTAAGCTAAATAGTGTGAACTGTTTTTTAGTTAAAGGAGATAGTGGCTATACAGTAGTTGACACCGGGTTTAATACGAGTGAAGCAAAAGTATTGTGGGAAAGTGTACTGGATTCAGATACTGAAATAGAAAAAGTAGTACTGACACATACTCATCAGGACCACATAGGATTGGCTAAATGGTTTCAGCAGGAGAAAGGCATCCCTGTATACATAGTAGAGTTGAGTTATAAGGAAATAAAAAGGTACCGTACTAATGGAAATAGAGAAAAACTTAATGGATTAATAAAAAGCCACGGAGGAAAAGGCTTCCCAGGCAAGCTTGAGAAGGATACCTCGATTTATGACTTTGAACCAGATGGTCTTATTAGAGAAAGCGACAAAATTAAACTGGGTGATGATTATTATGAAATAATCTGGACACCTGGACACGCACCGGATCATTACTGTTTTTACAATCAAGATCGGAAAATCATGTTTATAGGTGATCACATATTAAGAGACATGTCCCCGGTAATTGGAATGTGGTCGGGTTATGAAAGCAATATTTTGAGTGATTATTATTGCTCGCTTGAACGTATGAAAAAATACACCTCAGATATTGCATTACCCGGGCACGGAGAACCAATTTTTCATCTAAGTGAAAGGGTCAATCAAGTGAAAGCTAGACATAATCAACGCTTGCAGGAAGTATATGAATCTATCAGGTATGAAAGTAAAACTGCTAATCAAATATGCGAGGAGATCTATGGCGATTCAGATAATCAATTTTGGTTAGCGCAATTTCTATCAATCGTGACACGCTTAGTTTATTTGGAAGCAGAAGCAAGAATTAGACGAGAAACGTCTGATGGAATAATTATGTTCCGCTCAGTATAAAAACTAATAAAAGGAAGGGATAACATGAAACGAGCAGGCATTATTGGTGGATTAGGACCAGAATCTACTGTTGAATATTATCAATCTTTTATCCACAAATACCAGGACAGAATGAACAGTAAAAAGATCCTGCCAGAACTATTCATAAACAGTATCAATATGTACAAGGTTTTTCAGTTAATAAGTGAAGATAAGATCAATGAGTTGGTTGAATATGTAGGTAGTGCAGCACAAAAGCTTGAGGAGATTGGAGCAGACTTTGTGGTGATTTCAGCGAATACACCACATATCGTATTTGATGAAGTACGTAAAAAGGTAACAGTGCCAATGATTAGCATTGTTGAATCAACATATGAGAAGGCAGATCAATTAGGACTGCAAAATGTTGGGATGCTGGGTACGAAATTTACGATGGAAAATGATTTTTTCAAGAAGCCATTTTTAACTGGAAGTAAGAAAATCGTAGTGCCAAGTGAAGAAGACCAGCAATTCATACACCAAAAGATTGTCGATGAAATTGAGAACGGCGTGATCAAGCAGGAAACAAAAATAGCATTCCTTAAAATCATTAACAAATTAATCGAGGACGAACGATTGGATGGAGTGATTCTGGGTTGTACGGAGCTGCCGATGATTTTAAAAGATGATGATGTCAGCATTCCACTGTTGAACACGACCGATATCCATGTGAATAAAATGATTGAGCAACTGTTTAAGTAAGCAGAAAGGAGCACGGCATATGCCTTGCTCCTTGTTTTTTAAAGATTTCTCTGAACATCTCTTGAAACCCACTTTTTTTTATTCGTGTTCTTTGAAGAAAAATTCGGGTGCACTTTCATTTCTTATCTGACTTTCTAGTTAGTATAGAATATATGGATTAGTTTGTACAAATTGCTTAATAAAATACCATATAATTGAAAAAACTTTCTGGAAATGCTGCGTATTAATGTTAAAATATAGAAGAAAAGCATTTTGTATTAAAGCGATATTCTAGTTAACTATTATATGTAGAGGTGATGAAGTAAATGGCTGAAAAAATGGAAACAAGCAGTAATGCTATCGTTTCTTTAACGCTTGGCGTTCTTTCAATCCTACTTCCTTTCATCGGGTTAGTTATTGGTGTTATAGGAGTGGTAGTTTCAAGAAAAGCTACAAAAGAGATTTCTAACACTAATAAAGGAGGAAGGGAGTTTGCTGTCTCAGGTTTAATCTGCAGTTTGGTCGGAATAACTATTCAGACTCTTGCAATAGTGGGCATACTCGCTTTCACGTTTCTAATTAGTGCAGGATAGACAATAGAGAATTCAACTCTTGTTTGAGATAGGGGGAGTTTCATGTCCGGGATCGATATAGCCATGGTGTTCTATGTTATTTTTATGATTGGATCAGCTACTGGATGCATTTTTTACGGCTCATTTATGATGAGAGAAACAGGATCGTTTCTGCAACAAATGCTTATTGCCGGAACAATTAATTTGTCTTTAGGAATATTTGCTATATTAGGATGGTTTCTTTTCTCATGGGGAGTTAATGAGTTTATGCTAAACGTCGGATTATCAATAGGTGCAGGACTGTTGGTCATTGGAGAAACCGTGTTATTTGTACTTTTGTTTTTGAAACGTAAACAATGGCTACAGCAAGATGGAAATGGTGTGTAAATGGGTTGGATAAATGTCTCTTGTATACTATTGATGGCAACAGGAATTTCACTATTCCTGCATGGGTTGAAGAAAAAATCCGTTATGTCCATATTTTTCGGTGGGAATGCTTTACTAGCAACCGTGCGTTATTTTATCGGTTGGGATTTCTTGCCGTTTGTACCTCCAATTTCTATGGCTTTTGCATATTCTGTAAGGGAAAAGTTAGAACCTACATAAAAACACTTCATAAAATCTATTCCAAAACATTCTACATATAAAAGCAGAAAGGAGTTACATTGTGCAAAAATGCAGTAACTGTAACACACCATTTGTATGGAGCAAACTATATAAATCAGTGATGTGGGGATACAAACCCATCAAGTGTCATAATTGTGGTTCTAGATATAAAATAACATTTCCTTCAAGGATCATAATAGCTGCACTTTCTGTTTTACCAATTATATTGATTTCAAGCTTGTCTTTATCACCTTTCAATAATATTCTTCTAACGATTTTATTTGGTATCGTTATTGCTGTATTTTTTACCTTGTTCATTCCTTATTTGGTGAAGTACATTCCTGATTAAAATTATGCAATTCCCAGTTTCGGAAGAAAAATCAGAGCAAGAAGGGAGAAACGGAAATTGAAAAAGGTATTGCGTTTCTTTTTAGTTTTTTTACTGATTATAGGAATAGGTTATGGAATAGAAAACAAAAATTCTCCAACTAATGATTCAAAACTTCAAGTAGCCGCAGCAACTAAAGGGTTAAATGATAATGGGGATGCAGCTGTGAAAGTTTTCTTTTCCTTTGATTTAGACAAAGTTCCTATGTTTTCAAACCAACATACTATCTCCATAAGTTGGAGTGAAGGATGGAAAATCGAAGGGTACAATTTAAGAGAGGATGGAATATACAGTAAAAATAATATAGAACTACTACAACCATCCGATTACAGTGACAGTTTTAAGCTGAAAATCGATTCTAATAAACACCTAAACAAAGATGCCTTTGGTGAAGGGTATGTTATTTTAACTTCAACAAACAAAGAAAAACTAGGTCAAAGAGTTAAATCCGCTGTAAGTGTCAATTTTAATTATCAAAGCCTTGTGAAAGATTTTAAACTAGGTGAATCAACCGCATGGGATAATAGGGAAGCATTAGATGTAGATTAAATACCAAAGGATGGTGTTTTTATGGATAGTCTTGCTATCTGAGATGTTTTATTTCAACTAGTAGCTTTTGGATTTCTTGGATTAATTGTCGCGCTAGTCGTGCGGTTCTTTCGTTCTTTTAGGAAACGCGAAAATCAGCTTAATAGTATCGAAAAGAAATTAGATGCTATGAATGACAAAATTAAAAAAGATTAAGATTAATAAAATGAGTTAGTGGGTAGTCGAATAGATTATCAGATTTATGAGGAGTGATTGTGTTGAAGAAAGCAAAAGTAGTTATTCCTTCAATAGTGATTCTAGTTGCTGTTTTATTTCTCATACTACATACAACACCAAAAATGGCATTAAGAACACATGTATTTTTCCTGGGTTATCCAAAAGCTGCGATTACGTCAGAAATAGTGGATGATGCTTTTCATAACAGAGTCGACAAAAAGAAATTCAAGGAATCAAATACGAAGGCATACACATTGACAGAACCACCAACTGAAGAAGCTACCCAAGGACTACTAAGGAATTACACCGTTAAAAAAGTTGGTGTTCTGTATTTCGCTGATTACTTAGGTGAGCATTAATTAATCTCAGTATCAGTATAGCAGATGGACTACTGCATCAAGGGAAAAAGAGGTCAGGACTAACTGTATTATATAACTAAAATTAAATAGGGGTGAATAATCTTGCAACTATTAACTGGAACAATTGCTTTATCTTTTTCCTTTATATTGTTCATTTATCTTTATGGTTTAAAATTTGAATCCCCCGCAAAATACAATGCGGGTTTTTATTTCTTTCCAATAATTTTACTAGTAATTGCATTAATGTGTTTTATATCAAAGCTTGTTCAGCAAGAAAAAAAAAGAATGTCTTAAACTAACTGGGGGTGATTTATTGAAAAGACCACAAGTAGTTCTAAATGTTTTTTCTTCTATTGACGGAAGAATTACTACCGCACCAGACCGGAATGTAGCAGAGTGGACAGCAACTGGCATCGATGGAGAAGCAAACGAGATAACGCACCAACTTTATGACGACTTAAACTGTGATGGGTTAATTTCAGGTAGTGAAAGTTTAATAGTTTGGGGAAAAAATTGGGTTGAACTGGAGAAACCTATCTACGAGCCAAAAAAATCAAAAGCGTATATTGTTTTTGATGGCAAAGGAAGAATAGATTGGCAGCAAACGGAAGGGTTAATTGTTGTAACGAGAGAAAGTGTTTCAAAGGAATATATGCGCCAATTAGAAGAAAAGAGAATTGATTATATTTTGGCAGGTACTGGTGAGTACATTAATTTGCCATTAGCTCTTCAGAAGTTATATGACAGAGGATTTAGAAAAGTCGGCCTTAGTGGCGGCGGTTCTATAAATGGTGCATTTTTGAGACAGGGTTTAATAGATGAAATAAGTTTAGTACTAGCCCCCTTAGCAATTGGTGGTAAAAACACACCTTCAGTTTTTGATTGTAAGAACTTAAGTGATTTGGAGGGTGTAACAAAATTAGAATTACTGAACACGAAATCTGTTGGGAATGGTGCTGTCTGGCTACATTATAATGTACAAAAATAATGAGTGATAGGAAAACACATCTCACTTTCGACAAAATCAACGTTTTGTGAAATGCGGGATGTGTTTTCATCTGGCAGTAAACTTTCTTTCTGCATAAGTGCAATTAGGGCTTTCTCCATTAAGGATTGGCGATATTCTAATCTAATTTATTCCCAGTGTTTTCTTCTATTGAGGATGCAGCCTGTGACATAGCTTCTACATCGGAATTAAGGTATAAAGTACGACTTGGGAATGCTACCGAAACCCCTTCGTCAACTAGAATCTCCATGATTGAGAAATTAATTTCTTCTTTGATGCTTAGGTATTTTCCCCATTCTGTTGTTTTGGTGAAAAAGTATAGGAAAATATCTAAACTACTAGAATTATAGTTATCAAAGGTTACGAAAATTGTATCCGGATGTATTTCCTTATGGTTATGTATTAAATTTTTGATTTTTTTAACGGTGTTTTCTAATTTAGTTTTTGGAGTGTCATAGGTAACTCCTAATTGAAAGGTAATTCTACGTTTGCCCATTTTGCTCCAGTTAGTAATATTTTCGTTAGATAAAGTTGAATTTGGAACTGTTACAAGCCCCTGTTCAAAGGTTCTAACCTTCGTACTTCGGAAATTTATATCCTCCACTACTCCTTCTACACTCGGTGTCATGACCCAATCATTAATTGTAAACGGTTTTTCAGTTATGATGACAATACCACCAAACAGATTAGCGATTGTATCTTTTGCAGCCAAAGCAAAGGCGAGGCCACCAAGTCCAAGTCCAGCAACAAACCCATTCACATCATATTCAAATTCTTGTGCAACGATACTAAAACTAATTGCTATGATAATGAAACGTAATGCTTTTGAAAAAAATGGAATTAATATTGGATCAAACTGCGAATTCGTCCGTTCGTTTATTTTGGAGAAAAATATAGAAGAACTCGAAGAAAGATTATATAACCCCCACGTGATGATGATGATAACAGATGATCTCATAATTTTATGGAACATCGTATTTGATTGATCTAAATAAGGAAAATAATCAACAGCAATAAAAATTCCAATAACAAGGAATATCCAGCGAACAGGGTGTTCAAATGCAAGGCATATTTTTGCGAAAAACTCTGTGGGAGTTTTTCTGCTGAATGCCAAAATCAAACGGAAAACGTATTTTGTGAAAAGTTTCCTAAATAGAAGGAAGATAAATAGTATACCGACTGATATTCCGATATTTATAAGGTTTTCATAAGTAATAGGTATCCATTCTATCCAATCAGGCATAACTACCACCCCTTTCATACAAGTCAGTTGTTTTTACAATAATAACATAAAAACTGACAAACAGGATGGAGCACAGGTTTTTGAATGTACGATTACTTTTTCAAAATACCTAAATATTCTTTCCATGGCCCAACATCATCTCTGTATCTTTCTGCCATTATCCGCACAATTTGTGAAATGTGCGTTAAGTCGTGGACTACCCAAGTAGAAAGCAGTTCTCTTAGCTTAACTGAGCCAAAAGCGGGGTGTACACCTGTCCGTTCAAGATGTAATTCAGGTTCTACGAGAATCGTAAGTTTAGTTGTATTTAGTTTTCTAATTGAACTAAATTCAAGTAATCTCCGTTTAATTGGTTCTACGGTATTTCTGTTTAAGTGAGAGTAGCGATCAAATGGTGGAAACAATTTGCTGTCTCCTTCCTGAAGAATAGCTTCAAGTCGGGGTATCCAATTATTTTTTTCTCCCTCAATGAGGTGATCTATTACTTCATAGACGTTCCAGGTTTCCTCCCCTTCGTTGCATTGCAACCATTGATCAGATAATCCAGATAAAAAATAATCCAATGTTTTTGGTGTACGGTCCAAAATTTCTATCGCTTCATTAAGATTAAAATTCATGGTAGCTCTCCTTTCTATGTTAAAGGTCATATGTAAGGAATTTCATTGTTGTAAATAAGAAGTTCTTTAACTATATAATAGTTTGTTTTAAG
>NZ_JBMERP010000064.1:0-21346 GCF_049310925.1 Virgibacillus sp. DJP39
GAACGTTCCAACATTCCTGGTAGTGCAGAATTAATGCCATATAATACTCCTTTAATATTTACGTCAATCATTTGATCCCAGTTATCTGTTTCACCGTCTTGTATTCGAGAACCAAGAACAGCTCCAGCATTGTTGACATAGATGTCAATCTGGCCGAATTTCTCAATTGCTCTTTGTGCCAACGCATCAACATCTGATTTTTTTGTCATATCTGTCACCACTGCTAATGCTTTTCCGTTAATTTTTGACACGACAGCTTCCAACTTCTCCTGACGCCTAGCGGCTAGTACGACATTTGCACCTTCTGAAGCCAAATGCTCTGCGACTGCAGCCCCAATTCCACTACTAGCACCGGTTACTACTGCTGTTTTTCCTGATAATTTACCCATAGTAAAATCACTCCTTTTTCTTAAGTCTACCATCAAAATAGCATGTACCGTAACGATACAAACTTACATTAGTATGACTAGAATTATTTTTCTGTTAAAACGCTTACAAATATATGATATAATTTTGATAACTATTAAAATAAATTGATTTTTTTATCCAATAAAGGTGGGCTTTGAAATGGTAAGTACAACAGTTCGTGTAGTAAATGATCAGGGTAAGGATGTAAAGCAGGATGGAATTGAAATCGGTGAAATAATTGTTAAAGGGCCAGGAGTTTTAGAAGAACAATCAGGTAGTGATGAAATAAATGATGGTTGGTTACGCACAGGTGACAAGGGTACAATAGATGCAGCAGGCCACGTAACTATTGTAGAACGAAAAAAAGATATAAGTTTGAATGATGAGCATGCAATTTCAACGATTGAGTTAGAAGGCGTCTTCAAAGAACACCCGGCTGTCCACGAAGTAGCAATCATACTTGCACCACATAAAAATCTTGGAGAAATCCTTCATGCAATTGTTGTATTGCACGGAAATACTCAACTAACAAAAAAAGACTTGTTTGATTTTGTCAAAGGTAAAATTGATGAAGATCACTGTCCAAAAGAAGTCACATTCATGGATGAACTTCCTAAGACTCCAAGTGGGAAAATACAAAAGATCCAACTTAACGAATTGGTGTAAATGTTAGTTGAGGCTTTTTTCTAAAAGATTGTTGTTTTGAAAACTAAATTTATAAACTGTGACGTAGTGAAAACTTTTTAACGCCGTTCCGGCAGAATACTTCGCTTTCCGCGGGCACGGCCTCAGCCTCCTCAGAAGCAAAGAACACTTCTTCCGGGGTCTTCGGACGCGTGCTGTTCCCGCTGGAGTCTTCGTATTCTGCCTACACTAAGATAGAAAGCTACGCAATACAATGATTTTCAATACAGAAAGCAGTATTGAACGAGATTTTGGTTTAAGAGAACTAGATCAAAAAAGGCTCATAGCTAAACAATGGTTTTAATTAATCCAAGGTGGTATGGAATACTCTACTAATCCTTTATTTATTTGATACAGTGCCTATATAGTACTTTCTGCGCTGGTAGGTTGATAGAATAACACCACTTACTATTACCAGTGATCCAATAATTTCAACAAACGTAATTGGTTTAAATAACAGTACCACTCCAACAATCATCGCTACAAAAGGTTCTAAATTTGAAAGCATAGATGCCTTAGATGCATCCACGTAACGAATGTTTTCATTCCAAATTAATGTGGCAATACCATGAACAGCAATAGTGGTCCCGATTAAGAAAACCCAATCCCCACTATCCGCACTAATTCTTATCGGATTATCTAACGTAAAAGCAAAGGGAATGGAAACTGCTAATCCAATAATATAGGAATATAAAGCCATTGTCAGCGGATCAATTCGCCTAGAAAGTACTCTGGTAATAATAATCATAACAGCAAAAGAAATCATTGTCAGAACTATCCATAGCAGTCCCTCATTAACATAAATAGAGGTGAATCTTCCTTTTGTTACTACAATATAAATTCCAATTATTGCAACAATCGACCCCATTATCATACGTAGCGTTATACTCTCTTTTAAAAAAACACCAGCTAAAAAGCCCGTTAAAATAGGAGCAATCGCTAAGATTAATGCCGAGATAGTTGTGTCAGCTGTTTGTAATCCATAAAAAAAAGACCACTGATTGATAAACACACCAACCACACCAAGGCAAAGTAGCGGAAACCAAGAATCTCTGTCCACTCGTTTAAAACCTTTCCTATAAAAAGAAATACCGACTAACAACAACACAACAACTACCAATCTTAACATCGTTAGCATATTTGGAGAGAAATCCTGCACTAAAATTTTCCCGAAAATAAAATTGCTTCCCCACATGACAATACAAAACGTCAACCATGAATATGCTTTTAGCATTTAAATCTATTCCTTTCAATACTTGCTAAACTAAATTAATTACTCAATAGTATCAACAATACAGCAAGGTATCCATGAAAAGACCTAAAGTAAACCACATTCGATCAATAAAGAACTCGGCTTATCGCCAAGCTTTAATCGTAGAAATCTTAGATGCACTTATGCGAAAGAAAAGTTCTTCACCGCAAAAAAAGAGCCCATTTTACGAACTCCATCTTGACTGTTTTTACAAACCTATATTAAAATCTAAACACTCTTCACCATATTTCTTCCCTCTTGCTTAGCTTTATATAAAGCTCCATCAACCCGATTGATTAGCGATTCAGCAGTATCACCTTGTATTACTGACTCTACACCAAAACTTGAAGTAGCTTGCCCAACTTCATCAAACAGATGACCCTCAATTGTTAACCTCAATAGCTCGGCTAGTGCAACTGCCTCTTCCTTCGTTCGCTGCTGACATATGATGATGAACTCCTCTCCTCCCCAACGTCCAAAATTATCATTTTTTGACAGATTTTTAAGGACTAGCAAGGTGACATCTTTTAAAATTGCATCTCCAGTTATATGTCCATATCTATCATTTATTCTTTTAAAATGATCTAAATCAAAGAAGATTACAGAAAATCCATGATCTACCGGTTCCTTATTCATTAAGTATTGATCCAGCCATTTGTAGACCATCGTTCTGTTGCCGATTCCTGTTAACGTGTCCTGATATGCTATTTTCTCTAACAACTCTGATTCCGTAAAGGCACGTATAATATGTCTGGCAAAAAATAAAAAGATGATATAAACCAGTATTGCGAATTGATATTGAACAAGAGATGCATGTCCAGCATAAGGGATGTTACTCCAATTCATGATAACCATTATTAATGTTAAAGACCAAAGAATAATGGAGTAAGTGGCGCCTTTTGCATTTCTTAATGTAATAAAAATATACACATATAAAAGTGGTGTCCATAATGACGCATCACCAGTTGTAATTGCATTATTTAATGCCATCTTAACGTGAATTACCTCATAGGATTTTGAAAGATGTAAAATGCTAATTAAAATCAAATTAGCAATTTCCACAAACCTTAAATAAACATTTACATATAAAAACAACCATGTTATTAGAAACCAGCCAATTAAAATTGGTAATACAACCAGATTGAATGGATCCTGGTTCCAGAATACAAGCTCAGAAATTAGTGCAAGTAGAATTATGGGAAGAATCCATAAATATAATGTTCGTTTAAATTTTTCAAATTTATTTAACCCGGCAGACAAGCAAAACACCTTCTCCCCAAAAAAATAAAGACTAATCGTTACCGAAGCGTCCTTCTTTCTGGAATCGGTAACTGGCTAGCATATTCTTATTAAGAACTTAGCCCCTTAGCTTTGCGCAGTCCACTTTTCAGTGAATTTGCCCTTATTTTTTATAACATATGGAATTTAAGAATATGATTTTAATAATCTATTCCCGTCTAATCTAATCTAATTTAATCTGATTTAATTTAATTTAATTTAATTTAATTTAATCTTAACTAGTACTATTATCCTATTAACCATTTCCATTTACAAGTAGTTTGTACATTTAATCTCGACAAATCTACTTTTTAAACTCCATTTTCCAGCTAAAATAATCATTCGCTGGATTCTTCTCATATCGCAAATAGGCATCAAACTTGTTCCCTTTTTTACTTGCCAGGCCCTTTACAAATGCATTTCCGCTGCTTAACAAAGACTTTACCATGGTTTTTGTGGGTTTCTTTTTCATCGTTGCCAGGTATTTGTCATTTTTCCAAATGACAAATTTGCAGCCGCTCTTCCAATTGGTACAACCAAATCCTTTTCTTCCCTCAATAATCATCCCTTCACATTGAGGACATTTTCCAAGGGGTTCTACAGAAATTTTTGTTGAAGCAATTTCGTTAATAATCCCTGCTTCATCCACTCTAATAGTTTCTACAGATTTACGTGTAAAATCAAATACCACGCGTAAAAACTCATCCTTAGTTACAGAGCTTTTTTCAATATCTGATAGCGTTTTTTCCAATCGTCCCGTGAACTCCAAATCAAATAACTCACTTACTGGAAATGTTTCTACTAATTTTGTTCCAAGTGCTGTACATATTAAATTCTTATTTTCTGCAGTGATATAGCCTACATCCTTAAGCTTCTTCATGGTTTCTGCTCTAGTGGCTGCCGTTCCTATACTAAATCCCGTTAACACTCCACCCATAATTTCTTCCACGTCTTCTTCTTTAACACTTTTTCCGCATGTTTCCATTACGCGAAGCAGGGTTCTTTCTGTATGGCTTTTCGGTGGTTTTGTGACATGGGTTGAAACTTCGGAATCTTTGACAGTAACACTATCATTTTTTTGCACAATTGGTAAAAGTGTATCCTTAGATTGGGTGCTTTCAACCTTTTTCCACCCCTCAACCAGTTGTACTTTACCTTTAGAATGAAATAATCCTTTTCCTTCCATGCTTGCAACCTTTGTCTGTAACTTTGTTTCTTCATAGATCGCAATCGGCATGAACTGCATAATAAACCGATTTTTAATGGCAGTATAAACCAATTGCTGGTCTGCAGTTAGTCGGGATGGTTTCATATATGTAGGAATAATCGCACTATGACTTTCAACTTTCGCACTGTTAAATACACGTTTTGACTTTATGAATTTAATTTCATCTTGGTAAGGTAAACCTTCTGAGAGTGTCTTTAATACATTCGCTGCTTTACCTACTAAACTGTCATCCAATGCAGTACTAGCCGTACGGGGATATGTAATGAATTTTTTTTCATAAAGTGATTGCGCAACCTTTAGTACCTTATCGGAAGTCCAACCATTATATTTACTTGTAATATATCCCTGTAGATTAGACAAATTGAACAAAAAAGGTGGAAACTCTTTCTTTTTCTCAACCTGTTTATCAATAATGGTTGCTGACTGATTAGCGAGTTGTTCATGAAGTAACTCTAAAGATTTCTTCTCTTTAAATTTTTCCTTCTTACCTTCCATATATGTACCTTGATAAACCAGGTTATCTTCTGTTTGGAATGTTGCAGTCAGCTTGTAGTAGTCTTCTGGGACAAACTTTTCTATTTCTTTATCCCGATCATAAATGATTTTTAATGTCGGTAGCAAAACTCTTCCTATATTCAAAGCCTTCCCACTGCCTTTTTGATATTTCAACGTTGCTGCAGAAGTTAAATTAATCCCTATAACCCAATCAGCCCACTGTCTGCTAATCCCGGCATCCTGAAGTGGCTGCATCGCTTCATTTGGCTTCATTTGTTCGATCCCTTTACGGACTTCATCCGGCGTCCACT
This sequence comes from Virgibacillus sp. DJP39, assembly GCF_049310925.1. Lineage (NCBI taxonomy): Bacteria > Bacillati > Bacillota > Bacilli > Caryophanales > Bacillaceae > Virgibacillus > Virgibacillus sp. DJP39. The sequence goes on from NZ_JBMERP010000064.1 coordinate 5,657, forward strand.
CATTGATTAACAATCTGAAAACGGGTTTATTGGGTTTTAGATTGTTAATAATACTGTCACCAATAACTTGTCCTTCACGATCATAATCACAAGCAGAAACAATTGACTCGACATCCGGTCTTCTCATTAAAGATTGAATAATCTTCAACTGTTTTCTCGCTCCACCATCAGCTTTATCCCTATTGCGAGGGTCTGTTTTCACTTTGTACTTAAATTCATCCGGTATGAATGGAAAATTGTCCATCTTCCATCTAGCCATCTTACTGTCGTAGTCTTTTGCGTCAAATAATTGAAGAAGGTGACCAAAAGCCCAAGTAATAATATACCCTTCTCCTTCAAAATAACCGTCGCGCTTATTCTTGATTTTTAATGCATCTGCAATGTTTTTTGCAACAGATGGTTTTTCAGCTAAAATTAATCTCATAGTCTCACCCAATTTTTACTTTTTTACTAGTATACCATATCATTTGATAGACAGGAACTAATGTTCTGTTTTTATCCATTTTTTTTAATTTGATTAAATTAATTTGTGGAGGATTAAATAAACGGAATTTCATAAAGGAAATTGCATCACTGCTTCCTAATCCCGTACTGACGTATTGTTGAATACCTTTATATTCCCATAGTCCTTTCACTCGATCCTTGGGTGGAAATACTCCACCATTTGTATACCAAGCCTCTGGTACAAATAACGCACCTGCGTACGGGAGACGAATCTGTCCTCCATGATAATGCCCTGCAATCAGTAAATCATAATCTCTTAGTTTCAAGTCTTTTGCATTTGCTATGTAATCAAAACGATTGTCAATTACAGGGTAATGATTTAGTGCAATTAGAACATCGGAGTCCTTCATTTCATCGAACTCACTCAGCAGTTGTTTTTGGTAATCCAGATACGGTTTAGCCATAGAATACGATGGCCTGGTTATTCCGTTCGTCCTTCCCACATTACCTATTGATAACTCAAAGCTGACAAAGCTCAGGCTTACACCATCAATTTCAATTGTGTCAAATGTTTCCAAAAAAGAAACACCTCTTTCTTCTATGCCCTGTACAAACTGACTTTTTTCAACACCCTTAGTAACACGATAGCTTTCAGGATCAGCATTACCAGGGACATACCATGCATTTTCCTTGTTACTAATCCCCTCAATAATTGCGTAAAAAGATTGATGATTTTTGCTCTTAATTCCATCCAGCATGTCTCCTGTGAAGACAATAGCGTCATATTCAACAGAATTAATTGCATCAATCAATCTCCTTTGATTTTTACCAAATTGTTTTTCATGGAGGTCGGTTATTTGTAGGATCGAAAAACCTTCCAGTTGTTTGGGCAGATCATCTATCATTATCTCTTCTTCTGCAACAGTTATGCGATTATTGTCCCAGAATGTATAGACTGCAAGAAGAACCATTGCGACCAAAAGAACTATCAAAATTCTTCCTCCTATTTTCCTCAATGCAAATCGCTCTCCTTTTAGTAAAAAAACACTCACTATGTTTTACCGCGTAGCCTCCAGTTGATTTCGCAACAGGTGGCTAAACATACTTTTCTTTTCTTCAGCAAGCTGATTGAACCCGCCTTTTTGGATTACTTCACCTTCATCTAACACGACGACTTGATCCGCATTGCGTATGGTTGATAAACGGTGAGCAATAACAATAATCGTCATCTTTCCTTTTAAACGTTCCAGTGCTTCTTGAATTCTAGCTTCATTTTCCGTATCAAGAGCACTAGTTGCTTCGTCCAACACAAGAATAGAAGGGTTGCGCAGGATTGCGCGTGCCAATACAAGACGTTGACGTTCACCACCAGATAACTTAATTCCACGGTCACCAATCAGTGAGTCAATCCCATCAGGAAGTTTGCTTACAAATTCCGCAGCTGATGAAAAAGTTAGGGCCTGCCAGATTTGTTCCTCACTTGCGTTTGGTTCAACCAACACAAGATTTTCTCTGATACTTGTATTAAACAGGAATGGATCCTGAGGGACATAACTAATGGCACGTCTTAACGACAGTAAATTTTCACCAGTAAGCGGAACCCCATCAATTAATACTTGCCCTTTCTCAGGTTGATTAAGGCCCATTAATAAATCAATTAACGTGCTTTTACCTGCTCCAGACCTCCCTACAAATGCGGTCATTTGATTGGAGGGAATGACAAGATTTATATCCTTTAGGGCATAACTAGATTCGTTTTTATTGTATCGAAAATAAACACGGTTACATTGAAGACTGTGTTTTACCTTCAAAGGATCAATTTTCTGATCGATTCCTATCCCAACTTCCCTGGCAGTTCTGCACTCATATTGTAACGACTTAACTGCTTTAAAAGCTGGTAACATAGTGGCTATTTGCTCCATTGAAGCCTGAATTCCAGCAACTCGGGGCCATAGCCTCGAGAAAATAATAATGACCAACATTAATTGTCCTGCTTGGGCATTAAACATCGTCACAGCAATATAAATAAAGCCTGCAATCAATACGGCAGACGCAATTTTATAATATAATTGAGAAGTCGTTTTCATTCTTGTATATTCCACTTGTTCATTCTGCATCTCATTTGTAATCGATCTAAACCAATCCATTCTAGAGCCTTCCAATGTATTACTCTTTATATCCTTGATCCCATTCACCTGATCAGTTATTCCACCAAGATAATTCCTCCCTAACTCGTAATTACGTTGGCCTAATGACAGGGATCTTTTTAGAAATTTCCGATTGAAAAAGACAAGTACCAGACCACAAAGTAAGACAAAAATAGTTATATTTGGCGAAAGTAAAAAAGCTAAACCTATCTGAATCAGTGTAAACACCAGTGAAGCAGCGAATTGTAAAAAGGAATGTGTGCCTGCACTGGCTCGAGCGATCTCTGCAGTTAATACATTGATAAGATCAGATTTTCTCTGTTTAATGAAGAAATTCCAGTTAGCATTTAATAAAGAACCGTATGTCTCTAACCTCATATGTCTAAGAAAACCGTGCTGGATGATGGCATTTTTAACAGTTAACTGCCGGTTAACCAAATTCTGACCAACAACGACTAAAACAAATAGACCCAAAATAAATGGTAGACTGAATGACCTTGGAATAGACTCAAGGAAGTCAAACATTCCTAATAGTGGAATCTGATCAGCATTCATGTCAACAATTCCACTCATGCTGATCAAAGGAACCAGTAGGATAATACCAATTCCCTCCATTAATCCAATAGCAATCATAGAAAAGAGATTTATATAAAGAATCTTTCCAGAGTATGCGTGTATTTGTTTTAAGAAGTAAAAGACATTATTCATTTGTTCTTCCCCCTAGGGTAAAGCATGCTTCCTTGATTTTCTCCAGACCCATAAAAAAGGCCGTAATGGAAAATAAAGAAAATGAAATTGTTTTGGCAATGGCAGTGTCTTAGCATCCTCAGGATATGGAAACAAAAAGCTTATAATGAAGAAAAACTTCTGTTGAACTGACATTAATGAAAATAAATGATGTTTATGATAGCGTGCAACCTCATCAGGTACAGGATCCGTATGTAAATTAACCATTGATTCGAGATAGAATATAGCTTGTTGAGCAAGTTTTCTGGATTTACTACTTACTAGTAGACTTTCAACTTCATCCGATATCCTTCTATTTTTAAATAATTGAGACACCAGGACTATGCTCTGACCCCCTACTTGAAGAAAATTATATTTATCTAAAAGCCTCTGAGTTCTAACCCAATCTATATCCTGATTAAGCAGCTGGTGTATATCCATTAACCAACGCAGCCGTGACCATCCATGACGGGCACCATGTGAAGTCAGAAATAAAAATAAATCTTCTTTCCCTAATAGATAGACAGGATAACTAGTAAGCGAGCTTTTCGCTTTCCTTTCCCACAACACGTTAAACGCTGGATCTTTGCTTGGACCTGGATTAAGTCTCCAATGTACTTCTAGCTTAATATTTTTTTCCGGATGTAAATAGGTGACATGATGGTGCCGCCATTTCCAGTCATTTAACACTGTTTGAATATAATCATCTTTTTGGTAACCCTGTTCAACTAGAATTTGTTCAGCCTTTTTTAGATCACCTATTGGAATTAACACATCTAAGTCACTCGATGTACGAAGTGATACATCTCCATACAGCTCATGAGCAAGGACTGGCCCCTTTAAAAATAAAAGCTTTATATCATTACCGGCAAAAGATCTACTTACAATCTCCATTTCCGCGCTTAAGTGGAGCATTTGAAATGTATTCCGCTTGTATTGCTGTTTTAACAACGCTAAAATTCGCGGTGGAACCAGATTTTTATCCAGTTGTTTTATCTTAGAATAAAGTATTGGATAAACACGATGGTGCATCACTTGTTCAATAAATATATCCCAATCAATAGCATTACATAATGCTGTCTGATGTTTTTTTATGTAGGTTTCATTTCCCTCTTTCAGTAATTCAAGGATCAAGACTAATTCTTTAGGGATACGTTCCAGATTAAGTGTGCGAACCATAGTTTTCACCTTCTACTTTTTTATTTCGAGCTTCCTTTGCAAATTTTGCCACAACAGTAAAGTTTTCCATCCCCTCTGAACCAGATACATAGTAAGATCCACTCCGTAACCAGGAATGTGCAATAAGTAATCCATCTTCATCCTTAGCAGTTCCTAAGTAAAGTGTACTGTCAATATTTCTGCGCTTTAACATCTTCTGCCCAGCAATAGCTTTTACTAGACATTGGCTTTCCCAGAAAGTATATGGGCTGACAATATGGATAGCGTGGGAAATTTTCTTTAACAGTCCAATTTGCTCTGAACTAACAGTAAAGGATGTCTCTCCCATTCTTTCACCTAACGATGGAGCTAGCTTTGAAAAAGGTAAGGCTTTTAACAAACGTGCCATTGCTAAGTATATAAAAGCTTCAAAAAGCAACATTTTTATTTTTCTATTTAACAATAAAAAGGTCTTTATCTTATTCATAGGGTCCGCCTTTTCCCTTCTAATAGTTGGGATTTACTCCACTTTAATTAAGTCTTCATCCAGTAACATACTTAAGAAAGACTCAACTTGTTCCTTGCACTCGTTCTGCTCTACTTCATAACTATCTAGTAAAGAATCTACTAAATCATTCGCCGAAATAGGTTCTTGAATGAGCTCCCATATTTCTCCACCCATTTCTCCCAGGTTATAGTATTTTCCATTTTGAATACTAAGCATTACCTTCTCTCCATCCATGTCACTTACGATGTTTCCTGTTTTTTGGCTAATCAACTGATCTGTCTGTATAATTTTATTTTTGGTCATGTGATTTTCTCTCCTTTGCAGAGTTTAGTTAACATTAAATCCACCAAATTATGAGCTGTAAACCGTTCTATTGGTCGTTGCAGTTGATAGAAATTAATCTTGTTGACAGCACTCGTAGAAATAGAAAAATGCCATTCCATTAAACCTAAACGAGCTATGAGGAAATTGCGGTATGTATGGTTAAACAAAGTGTGCAGTCGTTCAAGGTTATTTATCGAGTTAATTCCAATTTCATCGTTATCCGTTTTGACAAGTTCAAACACACCAGCAAGAGGCATTGGATCGGTTGCAAATTGATCATGAACAGGCACACCAAATTTTGTCTCTCGATCGATAATTGGCCGAAGTTTGTCTGAATTAATCCCAAATTCATTTAAGCTTTCAATCCAGAGTTTCTGTTGCGGGTATGCTGGCGTTACATTTGGAACATTTTTATCATCCAATGAAACAGGAATTACATCATCACTTAAAAGTTGATATCCCCTGTTTAAAAATGCAGAAGCAAGTGTAGATTTTCCTGCGCCGGAGTCACCTACTATTGCATATGCCTTACCATCTATCGCTATCGCACTGCCATGCAAGGGAAGGACTTTTCGTTGCATTAATAATGCACCCATACATGTTCCAAGGATGTAGAGCCGGATTTGGTCATCGTGAGCATCATTAAAAGGAGAAACTAAGATTTTGTTTCCATTTTGGATTAGAAAAATGGCAGTTCCAGGGATTGAGAACATGACAAAGTCTTTTTTTACAACAAAATGCCTGTTGGCTTCGGATAGCTCAGACCATAGATCTAATAAATTCCTGTTAGTAATAACAATGTCTGTCAATTGTAATTCAGGGTCTATTAAAGATAGTTCTGGTAAATGGAAATCACTAATAAAACTTAATCCAAAAGCTCCATACCTAGTTCTTTTTACAGTTTCTGCCATCGGAACATGCCTCTCCCCTATATTAAAAAGTTGCCCTTATATTTTCTCTTAAAAATATAAGGGCCAAATTAAGTACTAGTTAGGCTAAGTACTATTTTCTAACTCCCCAAACAACTAGCATTTGACTGCCCATCATGTGTTTCATCCAGTCCATCTGAGACATCAAAGCAATCAGGATTTGCATTACCTGGCCCGTTCATAGTCATGCTAACATCCAGAATTTCAAGCATTGGCTTATTCCAAACCTTTTTCATCGTTATCACCTCCTTTTCCCACTATTTTTTTTAAAAAGCGTGAGAAAACTATACTACGGGTTAATATTTTAAAATCGTCAGTAAGAATTAGATCTGGTCTTGGTTCATTACCCATCTTTATCAGTGAATCCTTAATTATCTTTCCGTTTATATATTGATTTACTATAGGGTCTGTAGCGACCTTCTCCAATTCAGTGATAAAATCGCTCCATTCAGAAGTCATACGTTGGATTACGTCTGCACCTTGTATACCACGATGGCTTTGATTTAGTCTGACTTGATCTGGTAGTCGACCTTTAACAGCACGTCTTATTATTGATCTGCTCATACCTTCTGTGGTGTATTGTTCTTCTGGTAGTGCTAAACAAAATCGGATAATATTTATATCGTTTGTCGGATCACGATCCCACATTGAATAACGCAAGGATAATTTTGTTGAGGCAACCCCACTCTTATTCCACCCATATAGTTGCTTATAGTAATTCTCTCTGTATCTTGATAGATTATTAATTACTCCATTATCTGTATTAAGCCCATAATCTTCGAGCTTTTTGTAAACGTTCGTTTTCTCTGCAAGTGAAGGGTTAATTAATTCAGGAAAACGATTTTGTATTTCCGTTTTTTTAGTTCCCAAATAAGATGCTCTTTTAGCAACAAATGGAAACAATACTTTCTTTCCTGTACTAAAGTTTTTACAATAAGAATCTAACTCCCTTGTAAGTTTAATCCACTTTAACCTTTTAAATAAGCTTGCATAAAAGTCATATGTTAGCGTCATTGATCCCCATGAAACAGAATGGTTTCCTCTTGCACCATTTAACATAACTTTTATCCCTTTTTTCTGTGCTTCCTCATTTATTCCTTTCAACCAAAATGAGTTTTCAAAGAACTTATAAGGCATCTCCATTATTTCAAGGAAATCATCTATTTCTGAAAAAGGACTTTTACCATCAAAACTTAAGTAATTATCTGAAATATTGCCCACATGATTTACAGTTTCCTTTATATAGGAAGTCTCATCAGCAACATAGTAATTAGGTGTCCAGTCGGTAAAAGATTCTTCTGGTACGTAGCTAAAGGTATGTAAGAGTTTATTTTCCTTTCTCAGCTCTGGTGCGGCAAAACTTACTACAGACCCAGAATCTAAACCGCCACTCAAGTGTGAACCCACTTCACCGTGAGTACGCATCCTCACCTTAACTGCCTTTTGAAAAACATCTCGAAATGCTTCTTCATATTCCTCGTTTGACTTAAGCTTAATCTTTTCATTAACTTCGATCGTACAATATCTGTTAAGTGAAACCTTACTATCCACAACTGTTATACTATGAGAAGGTGGAACTTGTTGGATGGACTTATAAGCCGTTGAAAACATATCAACTGCTTCAACCATTGTTGGAATTGCCAGGAATTCAGCTAACCATTCTTCATTTAGTCGTTTTTCTACATATGGCAAGGTGAATAACGGTTCTATTGTTGTAGAAAAAGCAAACCTGTTTTGGTCCCGAAAAAAATAAAGTGTGCGGGCACCAGAAAAATCTCTAGCTCCGAATAATTTCTTTTTTTTCTCATCCCATATCATAAAAGCGAAATCACCATTCAAATGTTTTGGAACTTCTTCTCCCCATTTATAATAAGCCAGTAAAATTAATTGGCTGTCAGGCATGATTTTTCTTTGTTCACGGTCAACTTGTAACCTATTAAATAACTCATCACGGTTATCAATGATTGCATCCACCGTTATAGCTACCTGTCTTTCATAATCGTAGTAAGGTACCTGTTCATTAATCGATTCTGGAGTGATACATTGGGCATGGCAACCGAGGAAGATATTTTCTTTAGTCCAAATATCTATAGCGTCAGCAGGATAATGTTGCAATGATTTCATTATGTTTGTGGTGTGTTCTGTTGGAATAATTTCTTTGTTTAAGTGATTAATACCTACTATTGCGCTCATTAGAGCCTCCTTACACATTTATTTCACGCTGTTCATTATAAAGAATTAAACGTTTCTTAAACGTTCAAAGACTTACCTTTAAAGAAATAGATAATAAAGAAGTATATAGTCAAATTGCCATGAACTTAACATGAACTTAAAATGAATACAATCGGTATAGAAAAATCTATTGTCGTGATGAATAAATTTTTTCTTAAAGTTTGCCCCCTTACTATAAGTAAAAGGGCACATCATTCATACTAAATCAAAATAAGTACTTTACCTGTTAACTGTAATGTACATCTTCATCAGGATCCGTTTGAATTTCATCAGGATAACGTAATCCAGGACCGGCCATTGTCAAACTAACATCAAGCTCTTCTAAAAATGGTTTTTTCCATTCCTTTTTCATCATATCACCTCCTTAAAATTCTGTTTCATGAATCTGTACAAAATCAAGCATCGCATTAATATTTTAAACTCCGGGTCTAAAATAAGTTCTGACTGCGGGTTTTCTTTTATTTTTAGTAATGCTGTTTTGATTACGTCCATATTTATGTATTCCTCCATTATTGAGTTACTCGTAATTTCATCTATTTCTTTGATGATTTCTGACCAATAAGGAATCATTCTCTTTATACCATCAACACCTTGAGCACCTTTATAACGATGATTTAATCTTATGTTATCTGGTAATAAGTTTTTGGTGGATCTCCGGACTAAAGATCTATCCATACCATTCTGAACATACTGCGAATCGGGTATAGATAAGCAAAATCGCACAACTCGCAAATCATTTGTTGGATCCCGATTCCATAATGAGTTGTATAAGGATAACTTTGTAGCACTTACACCTTTCCCCCAATAAAAAAGCTTTTGAAATTGATTGTGTCTTAATTCGTATGCAGACGGTAAAGTTGACCATGTTTCATCAATACCAAAGCTACGTATACGTTCAAATACATTCGTCTTTCTTGCGAATTCCTGATTAATTATAATAGGCATTACATACTTCGAGTTAGTATTGGTTAGGGAGGGAAAGCTCTTTTTTCCTATGATCGATAATACCGATTTCCTCCCTGTTCCTTTAACATGAATATATTTTTTTATCTCTTTGTTTAGTTTTATCCACTGAAAATTTTTAAATAGTTTTGTATAATAATCCAATGTTGATCCCCAAGAAATAGTATAATTTCCCCTAGCCCCGTTTAGAAGTATACCAATTCCTTGTTCTCTTGCAGCTTCATATATTCCTGATAACCAATAAGAGTTTTCAAAGAATTTGTATGGCATTTCAAATACCTCTAACCAATTATCAATTTCTGAAAAAGGATTTTTCTCTGAGAAACTCAGATAATTACTGTTTATATTCCCTACATAATTTATCGTTGATTGAATAAATGGACTCTCATCAGCTACTTTACTTTTAGGGGTCCAATCAACAAAACCTTCTACCGGCACATAACTGTATGTATGCAGACGCTTATTATCCTTTTTGAGTGTTTTAGCTGCAAAACCAACTACAGTTCCGGAATCTAATCCTCCACTTAATTGCGCTCCTACGCTATGGTGTGTTCGTAAATTGTCATTTACTGCATTTCCAAAAACATCTATGAAAGCTTCCTCATATTCTGCATCTGATTTTAGAATCAATTTGTTTTCAGTAGATAAACTGCTGTATCTTGAAAGTTTTACATTACCCTCAGAAACAGATATCGTATGTGAGCTAGCTAACTGCTCAATATTTTTGTAAACAGTTGAAGATGGATCAACGGTGTTGATCATATCGGGTATTGCGAGAAATTCTGCAATCCAATGTTCATTTAATTCTTTATTTATATACGGAAGTGAAAATAGTGGCTGTATTGTTGTACAAAAGGAAAATTTATTGTTTTCATTGTAATAATACAAGGTTCTGCTTCCTGAAAAGTCAGTTGCTCCAAATAGCATCTTTTTCTTGGCATCCCATATCATGAAAGCGAAATCACCCACTAAATGCTTAGGTGACTCCTCACCCCACTTTTGGTAAGCAAGCAGGATCAATTGACTATCTGGCATACCTTTTCTTTTTTCTTGGTTAACTTGCAATCTATTAAATAACTCCTCACGATTATCAATAATGGCATCAGCTGTAATAGCTAACTGTCTTTCATTATCATAATAAGGTAGTGGCTCTCCTACAGACTCTGGCGTAATCCATTGTGCATGGCAGCCTAGAAAGATATTCCCTTGTTGCCATATCTGAGCATCATCTGCAGGGAACTTCTGAAGTGCGTTCATCATGCCAATTCCGTGTTCAATAGATATAGGTTCGTTATTACTATTATATATACCGACTATAGCACTCATTACTTACTATCACTCCCGTGTAAAACCATAATAATTATAAACTTAATAACGAACAGTTAGTTTACACACCTACATATTTCTTTATTTATTGGAAGAATGATCTAATTAAACTAAGTTCTTTATAAAGAACAATACCATATAAGTCCCTTATACGCAAGCACAATTTAAAGACCCCCTAAAAGTAGTTACGGGCCAATTCAACACTCAAGGACCTCCAATTAGGCTGGCAATTTTAGCTTCTCACTATTTTCTCTTACTATTGGTCGTTTGCTATTAACTAGCAAGTTTAAAAAAGGAACTTTCTTTAATATCCTTCCTATAAATAAAGAGATCAGTACTCCACCCACTAAGTATATAACCCCAGTTAAATTCAATTGATTTAAACATGTATTGATTGATATAACTAATAAAAATAAATGAAACTCCTGCATGAAAAAGAAGGACGGATAGTGATTCTCTCCCAATGTAGCTAAAACATTTACCATAATTGAAAATGGTTTTAGCAATCTAATAAAATATAGAGATAATAAACTACTAGTACTTGCTCAAAGATAAAACAAAAATATATTTCCATATTCCCTCAATTCCATACTTACAGGAGTATTTAAGATAATTGATATATTGAAGACCAATACTAAAGATAAAGTCAAGAAATTTATGGGCTTTAATACCTCTAAGAATTCATTCTCTCTATATTTGTTACCTAAGAACAGAAATAGTTGTGCAACGAGTGCTATATCAAAGCCCGAAGGTAAATAAATTAATTTTGTTAACGTGAAACCACCTATTTTAAATGCCAGATACATAATCATTTGCAATCTAAACCTTTTCTTGACTAAGTACTTTTGAGTTGATACAAATATTATTTGTGCACAAAACGCACAAACTAGGAACCAAATAGGTAATTCTGCAAAGTTTCTATGTTGCCATTTAATATTCCAAGTAATGGGTCATACCATACAAACTCCTCTTGGAATTGCCCAGTATACATAAGAAATTGCACAAGCAAAAATATGGAATTAGTAGGCTCCAAAAACGTTTTCTAAATATAAGCGAAAAATTCGAGATATATTTATTTGTATTAAACATATAACCGCTAAGGACAAAGAACAAAGGCATCCAAAAATACTGTAAATAATTGGTTGCACTTTCAGGTATATTTCAATGTACTGCAACAACTAATAAAATCACAATCCCATTAATCATATCAATTTATTGATTGCGGTTAGTCAGTATAATCCACCTTCCTTAAATAGCATTACTTTTTCTATTACATAATCGACCTTTCCAATTTATTATCCGTTGCTATTAATCTACCGTTATTAATTTTAAATACAATATCACAGTTTTCAATCGTACTTAGCCTATGCGCTATAATGATCAATGTCTTTTCACCTTTCAAACTATCAATAGCCTTCATTATTTCTTTTTCTGTTTCATTGTCTAACGCAGATGTTGCTTCATCCATGAACAGGATTTCCGGATTATTATACAACGCACGAGCTATACCTATCCGTTGACGCTGCCCCCCAGAAAGTCGAACTCCTCGTTCTCCTACTGATGTTTCTAATTGATCAGGAAGTAATTCAACAAACTCTTTCAATTGAGCCTGATCTAATGCTCTCCATATCTCGGTGTCATTAATTTGTTCACTATTTATCCCAAATGCCACATTACCACGGATGGAATCGTCTGATAGAAATATAGATTGCGGGATATAACCTATTTTTTGTTGCCATACTGATTTTTGTTCATATAAGTTTTTACCATCTACTAAAACGCTACCACTTTCCGGCTGGAACAGACCAAGGATAATATCTACAAGGGTTGTTTTTCCGGCCCCAGATTCGCCTATAAATGCAACTGATTGACCTATCGGTATAGTTAACGATATATCCTTTATAGAACAGTCCTTTTGATTTGGGTAACGAAAAGAAATATTATTTAGTTTTAGTGAATCAATAAACTTTCTCTTCCCTTTGTTAATCGATACATAATCTTTTCTTACATTTGTCGATTTTTCCTCACCCATGAACAAATCATCATACACTACCGACAATGCTGGTTGACTATATCGAATAGTTGTTATTAACGCTACCACACGTGTAATTGACGGCATTAATCGAAACGCGGCCATAGCAAATAATGCCATAGTTGACACAACCTGAGTTGTGCTAGTTCCTTGAAACACTATAATCAACATTGTAACAAGGACAATGGATACCAATAGCGTCTCAATAAATAAACGTGGAACAACTTCTAACATCTTCATATATCTGCTATTGTTCGCCTTTATTTGGCTCTGACCAGTGTATGAATTTATAAAGAAACTTTCTTTTCCTGAAACTTTAACTTCCTTGCTTGCTCCTAATCCCTGATTGACCCATTTAATCATTGTTCCACTTACTTTTTGCTGTTCTTTCCCTAATAAACTAATTTTTTTACGCAGAAAGGTAAAAAATAAATAAACACTTCCACCTAGTAAGATAGAAGCTACTATTGTTGCTATTGGCGCCGTCATTAATAACAATACTAAAATACACATAATAACAAGGATTTCCGTAAATAATTGAAAGCCCGACATGACAATCCCTTGGAAAACCCTAGATACTTCTTCATTTACATTGCGTAATAATTCTGCAGTATTTCGTTGTAAATGGAAGGTGTATGGTTTTGTTAAATATTCTTTAAATAAATCCCTTGATAACTTAACCTGTTGATTTAAGATTACTCTAAATTGTGCGTAGTTAAAAAGAAGTAGGTATAGATTTTTTAATACAAATATTGTTAGTAACAATAAAACCGAGAATATGATAAACGACTCTGTTGATTGAAAGTTAAATAACTCGTATATATACGATAAAACGGCCTGGTCCTGAATAATACTGGGGTTTGTTACAATGCCTACAAAGGGAACAATTAGCCCTATCCCTATCGTTTCGAATAAGGCTGCTATGATCATCATAAAGAATAAAAGTAATAACTTTTTCTTTTCACCTTTGTTGAAGAAGGGAAGTAACTTTTTAATTGTTTCTCTCAATTTTGTCACACCTTTTGCATATTTTTTAAGCTGATAATTCATTTCATACTCTGATTTTTTTCTTGATGGTATCTCTACTTCTTCCATTTAGAAAGGTCAAATTATGCAGATAATCCAATTATTTCTAATCCATGCAGACTTCTTTTCTTCAGTCTGGAAATATCTATTTTATCTACAATTCTGCCTACTCTATCACCTTTACATTGTAATTTTGGATACATTAAATGAATTTGTCTTTTTTTACGGCTAGAGATTCAAGAAATTGTTTATCAGCTTCTGACTTTGCAAACATTTTTACCCTTCCTTGTTTAAGTCTACAGTACTTTGTTCTTCTAATAAACTAGTATTCGCTGTTGATTCTGTCCAACATTTAAAATAGTTAGAATTTTTACCGTAAGAATTATCAATTATTTTGTTGTTTTTATCCATCAAACAAGCTAAAAGGTGCCCATGCAAACGTGAAGTAATAACAGTTTCATACTTACTAAATAATCTTACTGCTTTTTTAATTAAATGACTTGTATAAATTGCCCAAATACCTGCTAATAGATTAGGCGGTAAGTACTTATTTAATCGAAATGAATTGTGGGCCTTACCAAAGAAACTCACTATTCTCCAATCTTGTTTATTAAATAATTGCCCAATCAAATTCATGCAATCTCTGAAAGTCAGTATTATTGTGATAGCTCTCGACCATCTCCTTATCTTTCCTTAGTAAATATAATGTATTTAACTTTCCCTTGCCTCTTGATCTAATAGGATATAAAGCATGAGCCATATCTGAACAAAGATAAACTTTATCAATAAATTTGCTGGCAAGTACGAAACTTTTACTATCTCTTAAAAATAAATGGAAATCTCGATGTTCAGAAAATAATTCAAAGTCTTTTTGTATATTTTCCGTATCCTCATAAAATATAGACTGCGGAAGTATCACAATTCGATGATCGGGATAATTTTTTGTAAGTAATTTTCTTAAATTCTGATGGATGGGATATAAGTCTCCAAAGTTTCCACCACCTTGACAAACAATAACCGTATCTTTGGGTATTTCAAGCATATCCCCAGACTCAAGTTTGTAATTGACTAAATGATAACTATACCTTTTTCTTACATGAATGTTACATTCTTTAAAAAATCGTTCAGTACCTTTCCATATCAGCATATCCCCAACGTTATCGTATACTGGATAATCAAAGTAAAAAATATTCGATCCTTTTGGTATTATATTATTTATTTTTTCCAAGCCTTTTTTTAATTTTATCATTTTTTTTCCTCTCTAATGGTTTAATTACAAAATAAACTTAGTCATTCTTTTACTTGATTGTTGTAAAAGTTATTACTAGCATAAAATTCAAATAAAGTTGGATGAATTAAAAACATGACCCATAATGTTTTTTCTTTTAAATTAAAATATGGATTTATCAAAAGTGAACAGATTGATTTCCAAAAATCCTTCCTTAACTTTTTTATTTCAAAATTGTAGTTATAACATTCCTTTTTAACTTTAATGTAATATGAAAATAAAATCACAACATAATTGTATTCTGCTTTTTGTCGTAATTTTAAATGCTTAATTTCTTTAAAAAATGTAACCCTATCTTTGCAAGCATACACAGCGTCCAGTTTTTTTAGACTGAATCCAGATCCAATAATTCCACTGTCTCTTTGGAGATAAAAGTATAAAACTATGGGTAAATATGTCACCCTTAAGCCTTTGTGAAGTATCCTATGAGCCATAAATTCATCTTCATGAATTCTACCTTCTTCAAATCTTATATCATTAAATAAATGCCTTTTATACAACTTGTTCCAAGTTACTATAAAAGTAATACCTTTGTTTGTGTATATTTGTTTAAGTGCTTCTATATTAGTATAATTATTCCCAACTAT
>NZ_JBMERP010000065.1:0-20562 GCF_049310925.1 Virgibacillus sp. DJP39
AATAAGAAAAATATTGTAAATTATATTGAGAAAATATATAAAGTGGATGGTAGTCTGAAGAAATTATTACACTTAATAGCAGACGATAATGTGGAGGTTCTAAAGGAAATTCGAAATGAAATAATTCATCAACGTCCTGCTGGTGCAAATTTTACAATTAACTTTGATGAAACTCTCTTAAACTATTCGGTTTTAATAAATAATAGTGGGTGGATTGAATTTGATAAATACGATATCGATATAGAAAGGTGTATGAAGCGTATAGGTGAAGCAATTCAAGAAGTACATAAGATAGTTCATTTAAATGAGTTTCCTAACAGAATTGAGAACGCTAGTAAAGAATACTTTGTTAAGGAAGTAACATGCTTGTCGTGTAACGATAAATTTATAGCACCTTCCTTATTACTAGGAGACAATGATGAGTTTGCAAACGTAATTACTTGTCCTTTGTGTGGAGAGTTTGGCTGCAAAGTGAATGGTGTAATTAAGACAACAGAAATTGATTATGACACTTATTTAGCAAATTATTTAAGAGCATTTGAAGGATTAAATAAAGAAAGAGAATAAATGAGTTTAATATGTTTCAGAATTAGATGAAATGCGTTGCTTTGTCTATCTAATAATACAAATTCTATCAAAAGTTTTCCTTATTAGGCTAATCATATTTGGGAGATTTTCTACCAGTTGTTAGGTGGGGGTTTTTAATCACGAGAATCCCTCTTTTTATTGCTTTAGGGAACAAGTCCACTCCAAAATGTGCATAGGTTGATTTGACAGTTTATGGAGATAGAATAGCCTAAATACTATTGGGGAAATAACTTAAAATATTAGTTATACATGCTGTGTAAAAAAACGACTGTATTATCTAAAATACACTGGAGGTGTCAATTATGAAAGAGGATAAGGTTATATTTGAGAAATTCCTTCTTTTTGATATAAAATTATGGGTCGAAGAAACTGTTGCTTCATTATCTAATCCATTTCACAGAATAATAAAAAGATATGAATTAGGAACAGGAGATTATGAAAATAGTATCTTAGCAGAAACAGCGTTTATTAGATTAGGTTGGTCGAATAATTCGAAAGATATTATCAATTCATTCTGGGGAACGTTTACATGTGCGTTAGTTGAACAATCAAAAGAAAACTCTTGGACATATAGCGATGTAAGTAAAGGTCAATGCACGGATTCCTTATATGATTTTGATAATGACTTTAAAATAACATATTGTGCTTGGAATCCTACTACAAAGTTATGGGGGAAATTTGTTTTTTCGAAGAATAAATTTGGCGAGAAGTTTTTTGCGGAAAATAATTTACATCGCGAAAAAGCCGAGTTTCTCTTAGATAAGTACCCGGAATTTATTGATTACGCAGATATTTGTGACAGTATAGCCAATTTTACTCCTTGTCCTAGCTATCCGTACAATTCACTAAAGGGATTTTTGCCTGATGTTAAAGATTATTTAAATTTGATGGTTGATAAAATTCAAGAGTGTATAGATTCTGGCAAAGGGATGAAATATGATAATGACAAGAAAACTACAATTGCTAAAATTGGAGACTTAATCAAATGGAAAAATTGGTTTATTACAAATCAAAAAGCATACCATTTAGAAGAGTATTACTCTATTGAAAATGATAGGATTAAAGGAATCCCTTTATTTGAGAAACAATCTTTATCGCACCCAATACCTAAGGATGAAGAAGAAGTTAAAGAATGTGTTAATGAAATGATGAGGAGAATCAATAATAGAGCAAAAATCATATCGAATGATTTGAAATAGTACGAATGTATAATTTGCTGCAACATGAGTAGTTGGGTATTTTTGCACAACCCCTCGAAAAGGTGGATTAGTGAAATTAGAAAACATCCTTTACTCTGGGATAATCTTTCGTTGAGCTAATTTCTGAATAACGGTATCCATATCCACCAGATCTTCTTGTTTATGAAACTCGTAGTGGCCATATAAATTGATGTGTTGCCATGCAACGGGAGAAATGTGTTTGAGTACATCTAAATCTTGTCCCTGATTTTCTTTATAAGCCAGCATCTTCGATAAAATACTAGCATTGTAATAAATGATACAGTTAGCAATAAGACGGCTACATTCATCCCATATTTGCTGCTCTTGTTCCGTTTTGAAGCGAAGTTTGCCAAAGTTGGCATAAGACACGGCCCGGCTTAGTTTATGATAACTTTCACCTCTATTTAGGGTTCGCTGTACATTGCGACGTAAAGGCGGTGAGTCAATATAACGAAGCAGGTACAGGCTTTTCATGATGTTGTCATATTCCCACAAGGCACGCTTGGTCTTGTTTTTACGAGCATAAGCACTTAATTTCCCAACAATGATGCTCTGCGTTGTAGACTTCAGAGCCAGAGACAATATAATACGTTGAATATTTTCCCACTCTTCAGCTATGAGCTTTGTGTTGATTTTGCGAACAGGCTTGATCAATCCATCACCATAATGACTGGGGTGCTTAAATCCATATAGTGATTTGTTAACGACATCATAAATGTCTTTATATCGGGGCGCAAACTGATAACCAAAGAAATGAAGGATCGCAAAGTTCACTTCATTGGTTCCGTGGGTGTCGGTGGAATGCACCTCAGGCTGAATATCGGTTGTGTTATTGTATAGAATATCGAATACATAATGACTTTCATGCTCGTTGGCACCAATGATCTGCGCATTTACGGGAATGTGGTTAGCAACTAATGTGTACGAAACAATACCCTTTTTCAGGCCGAAATATTTGGGCGAATGACGCGATTGAATCGTGTTAATACTGGTCTCGAATTTCTGCCCGTCACTGCTGGAATAAAGGGTCTCATCAATATCATAATGGTGAAAAATCGGCAACTTGGCCACCGCATTACTGATCCTATCATTGGCCTCTTTCAGCGTTTCCAGTCGAATGAAATTGTCTGATGTGGCTGCTAGTAAGGAATAACCAACGTCAGAGATTTCACCCATCCTGCCTAGCCCCATATTAGTTCCCCAAGCAATCAAGCAGGCAATAAGAACATAATCCTGTCGGGGCTGTTTTATATAACGGCCTAAGATATGATCAAATGCCTCTATAAAGTGACAATGTTGATCCACGTATTGCAAAACGCTTCCGATATCGATAGAACCCAAGGAATCAAAAAAAGAGTGATTCACGGACTCCGTATCGCGCTTATAGGGAAGAGTCCAACGTTTTTGTAACCCATGTTTTTTTATTTCTATTTGGTCATTTTCACCGGATGAAATTCGTTGGTTGACTTCCATCATACGTGTTTCGAGCTGCGATTCTAACTCGGCTAAATGATTATGTATGGATTGATTCATCGCATGTAGGCCCGTGTCAGCCAGTAACTTTTCCTTTTGCTGCCACTGATGGTCATCAATCAGGTCATCCTCAAAACTGCGAAACCGGATGCTTTCACGGCAAAAAACATCTCCTGCCTCTAACCGATCACGTAAAAGACGATAAAGGAGAAACTCATAACGATCCACCGATATAGCCTTTCCTCCATCGGATTCTTGCTTATAGATGTAACGTTTGATGTTGTCAGGAATAAATTGATATGAATGCTAGGATAATAGTAGGCCAAATAAATACAAAACGCTGAGAAAAAAGTAGACCACCTTTTATCAAACTCTTGTAAAATTATATTTATCATATAATTTGCAGGAGGAATCGAAAGGAATGATTATTGAGGTGGATATGTACGAGAAAATAAGGGAATTACATGTACATGAACGTAAATCTCAGCGTGCGATTGCTAAGCTACTTGGCATCTCACGAACCACAGTTAAAAAATACTGCGATGGCGCTCAAGTTCCTTGGGAACGTAGTGGAACTAGTGGTCGAAACCCCTACGTTGTAACAGACGATGTCATCCATTTCATAAGATCTTGCTTCGAAGAGGATGAACAGGAAAACATTAATAAACAAAAACACACTGCTCGTAGAATTTATGACCGTTTAGTAGATGAATATGGGTTCACAGGTGGCGAATCTACGATACGACAAGTAGTGGCGTCTCTTCGAGAAAAACGAGCGAAAGTATTTGTTCCTCTGAGTTATGAACCTGGTGAGGCAGTACAAATAGATTGGGGCGAAGCAACCATCTATCTTCGTGGAAAAAAAGTTAAAATCAATTTGTTTTGTATGCGTCAATGTTATAGTGCCGATATATTTGTAAAAGGATTTCATAGACAAAACGAGGAGAGTTTTTTGGAAGGCAACGTTAATGGATTTGAACACTTCGAAGGTGTCCCTTCAAAAGTAATATTTGATAACGCTAAGGTCGCAGTAAAAGAAGGTTTTGGAACGCATGCTAAGGTACAAGAGCGGTACAAAACATTAGCCGCACACTATGTGTTTAAAACCGAATTCTGCAATATTGCTGCTGGACATGAAAAAGGACTTGTAGAAGGACTTGTTGGATGGATCCGACGAAATGTACTGGTGCCAATACCTAGAGTTGACAGCCTTGATGAATTAAATAAAGTTCTACTTGAAAGATGCTTGAAGTATCGAAAACACAAAATTAACCGAAGGGATCTTACTGTAGGAGAAATGGCAAGACACGAAAAGACTGCATTTACTGTTTTACCTACATATCAATTTGACACAAGCAAGAGCACTACCTATAAAGTTGACAGCTTCTCTACAATTAAATTTGATTTCAATCACTACTCTGTTCCAATGGATTATGTCGATAAGGACGTTAGTATCAAAGGATTTGGAAATGAAGTTATTGTTGTCTATAAACTGAAACAAATAGCCAACTACCCTCGATGCTATGGTCGTGGAGAAACCAAATACTCACTTGAACATTACATAGACCTTATTGAACATAGACCTCGTAGTGTCTTTAATGCAAAACCGGTTAAAAGCAATGTATCCACTCAACTTATAGAGATAGGTAAACAACTCGCAGGACCTAGAGAAATGGTGAAATTATTACGTTTGTGTGTTGATTATGGAGAGGTAAATGTCATTGCAGCTGTACATAATGTGACGGTCCAACAGGACCTCTCCTTAGATTTAATACGGAATCTACTTGTACCAATTACTTATGTAGCACCGATTTCAATTAACGATGAGGTCAAGGTGAAAACTCCCGAATTAAGCCAATATGACAAGTTAATTAAAGGGGGAGTTGCCATATGAGTTCAAGTAAAATTAATCCAACTAAAGAATCTATTAAACTGTTTTCTAAACAGATAAGAACTCCCTCTTTTGTTGAATATGAGGACATAATTCGTCAGCTGGGTAAGGAACAAAGCTATGAACATTTTCTCATGGAATTGATGAAAAGAGAAGTATCTCAAAGACAAGAAAACCAACAAAAACGTAAAGTTAAAGCAGCTAAATTTCCATATCCAAAAACGTTAGATGAGTTTGACTTTAGTCGTTTGGAGAACGTATCCAGTGCGACTATGTGGGAATTAGCAAGCTGTGACTTTATCAATAAAAAACAAAACGTTGTAATGATTGGGAGTCCAGGATCTGGGAATTATCGAAAGATATTGTTTATGGAAATAAATAAGCATATATTCTAACTTTATGGCATATGTACGTTTATTTCTTTCCATAATACACCACAATAGATGATGTATAAAAAAATCTAGGTGGTGTCTTATGAATATAAATACAAAATTTCCAATTGAGGAACTAGTTTCTAAAGTATTAGCAGAACTTGAAAGGTTGAATTACTCCAATAATTCACTATGTGGTTTTCGGGCCTTTTATAAGCGTGTTGTTGCTTTCGCAACAGATAAGAAGGAGAGATATTTTTCAGAAGAACTTGGAAAGGAATTCTTAAAAGATAAATATGAATGCACCATAAATTATTATGTTGAAGCAATGCCTAAATCTTTAAGAGCTCCTATTCGAAGAATTAGAGTGCTTGGTGACTTCCAGTTACATGGAGTCATAATACGGAGAATACATAAAAAGCCAGGGTATGCAAAACCAATACAATTCGAAAATGAACTTGTAGCTTACGAAAAAGAATGTGAGGAGAATGAATACTCTAAAAGAGGTCTTCGTACACGCATGCAAAGACTTTACTTTTTCATAAATTATCTTGATGCACGTGGTATTCAAAATGTAAATAAAATTACAGCAGAGATTATTTCCGATTATGTGAAAACAATTTATGCATGTCATGAAAAAAGTATGGCATCGATTTTGACAACTTTAAGAGTATTTTTACGCTTTCTTTTCCTTAAGCAATTTACACAGGAAGACCTATCATTAAAAGTTCCAAAACAAAAAAAGTACTATTACCCACCCATACCATCGGTACGGAAGCGGGAAGATGTAGTATCCCTACTTAAGAACATTGATAGAGGAAATCCTACTGGCAAAAGGGATTATGCCATCATCCTTCTAGTTGTGCGTCTTGGAATTCGAGCAGGAGACATTAAATCTCTAAAACTTACGGATTTAGACTGGAAAACTAAAACCATAGTAATTAAACAGAACAAAACTAAAAACATTGTTACATATCCTATACTCAATGATATTGGTTGGGCAATAATTGACTACCTAAAAGATGCTCGACCTATTAGTGATTCACCATTTGTTTTTTTACGTATGAATGCACCTTATGAAGAATTTGGTGAAGATGCGAACTTACATAATATTATAACCAAGCATACAAGAAATGCAGGTATTACTGTATCGAGGGAAAAGCGCCACGGTTTACATTCTCTAAGACATACTCTAGCAAGTACCCTACTTGAACAAGGTACTCCTCTAACTGTAATTTCTGAAGTCCTTGGGCATATAAACTCTAGATCCACTGCAGTATATTTACAAACTGGAATTGAAGGTCTAAGACAATGTGCACTTGATCCAGAGGAGGTTTTCAAGGATGCCTCAAGATAAGGTTTTGTTTAATAGCAGTCTCAGTAATCTCTTTGAAGGATATGTAAATGAACAGAGGGCTGTTGGTTACAAATATATTAAAGGTGCTTCTTTATTGAAGAGGCTTGATATTTATCTCGAACAAAATCATTTAGTAGAGAAACGACTTACTAAAGACATGGTGCTATCTTGGACCAAAAAGAAACCGAATGAAACTGACAGTACTAGAAATGGAAGAATTTCAATAGTAAGGGGCTTTGCAAAATACATGGTTCGTCTCGGATATGAAGCATATATACACCCAGGTGCGGCTGTAACCATAACAAGATATTCCTATATCCCGTATATTTTTACTGAAGAAGAAATACGGAATATTTTCATTGCCTGTGATAATTTTCCAGTTTCGGATGTTTCACCAAATAGAAATCGTGTTTTACAACTCCTTATTCGAATGTTATATGGATGTGGTCTAAGAATCTCAGAAGCTCTGAGCTTGAAACTAGATGATGTGGATTTAGAAAATGGAATTTTATTTGTTAGAGAAGCCAAACTTGGAAAAGAACGACTGCTTCCAATGGCAGAAACATTGACAGAGCAATGCCGTCAATATTCAAATGTGGTTCATAAGTATGAGACATCTAATTCTTACTTTTTTCCATCACCTTACGGTGGTCACTATAAGGACAGCACTGTATATAAGCTCTTCAGAGTTTTACTTTGGAAAGCTGGCATTACTCATAGTGGGAAAGGACCAAGACTTCATGATTTAAGGCATTCTTTTTCCGTTCATTGTTTAAAGAAGTGGGTATTAAAGGGAGAAGACTTAACTAACCTCCTTCCGTATCTTTCTACTTATTTAGGTCATGTAGATTTAAGAGGTACCCAACACTATCTTAGACTTACAGCTGATTTATATCCAATGATTATTGCTAATGTAGAAAAACACTTTTCACCCTTGATACCGGAGGTAGATTTCAATGAAGCAGACTGATTTTGCTAAGACATTAACTAGGTATTTATCGCAGTATCTTCCTGGGCAGAGAAACGTCAGTACAAATACAATTAAGTCATACCGTGACACGTTTAAACAACTACTAATATTTTGTAATACTGAATTGAATATCAGCCCTGAATTCCTCACTCTTAATAAGTTGAAATCTGAGACAATACTAACCTTTTTACTTTGGCTTGAAAAGTCAAAAAGGGTAAGCATTAACACACGTAATCAACGTTTGGCAGCCATTCACAGTTTCTATCGATATGTGCAGTTGGAAAATCCAGAAATTATGTTCGAGTGTCAAAAGATTTTATGTATCCCACTTAAAAAGCGTGAAATAAAGCCTATTGATTATCTGGATCAGGAATGTTTAAAGCTACTATTTGAACAACCGAATACTAATTCGAAAAAAGGTCGGCGTGATTTAACAATAATGGTACTTCTTTATGACTCAGGAGCAAGAATACAGGAGTTAATCGACTTGAAGGTAGGAGAAGTTCGTCTATCGAAACCAGCTACTGTTCTACTTACTGGGAAAGGCGGTAAAAAAAGATATGTTCCTATAATAGGGAAAACTAGTGATTTATTAGAAAACTATCTTAAAGAAAACCATTTGTTGGATAATGGAAAACAGGATCATCCTTTATTTTATAATAGTGCCAGACTATCATTCACTCGGCCAGGAATAACATATATTTTGGAGAAATACTTAAAAGAAGCGAAGGAATTAAACCCTGAAAAACAGTTTCCCGGTAAACTAAAACCCCATATGGTTAGACATACAAAAGCTATGCATCTATTAGAAGCTGGTGTAAATATTATTTATATCAGAGACTTATTAGGACATGTCAATGTAAGTACCACTGAACATTATGCTAGAGCAAACTCAGAAGTAAAAAGGAAAGCATTAGAATCAGCGTATGTGGAAGTTGTGAAGCAGGATATTCCCGTTTGGGATGAAGACAAGGATTTACTAAATTGGTTGCAGGAGTTCTGCAGATAATTATTATGGAAAGATTTTAGATGAATGAGCTACAAATTTCTAGAAGTTAGTTTAAAGTCTTTCCATAAACAATACCTTTCGATAATTCCCATTATGGAAAAATTTCCATAATGGGAAGACACACACCTCTATAGGCATTGGAATGAAGGCATGCCAAGCAGGATTTAATGTCAAATTCTATACGGCTGCAAATCTTGCTAATGAACTTGCGGAAGCTCAACAATATAATCGTCTTTCTAAATTAGAGAAGAGCTTAGCAAAAATTGATCTATTAATCTTAGATGAATTGTCGTACCTGACATTTAATCGTCACCAATCAGAAATGCTGTTCCAAGTCATTTCTGAACGATCTGAACGTGCAAGTATTATTGTAACAACAAACCTTCAATTCTCTAGATGGACCGAATTATTTGAAAATGAAATTATGGTTGCTGCTCTTATTGATCGAATTACTTTTCGTTCACATATTCTAGACATGAATGTTGCTGACTCTTTTAGGTTAATACAGACAAGAAAGGAGAGTAATTAAATACTGCATCTACTAGGTTCGTAAGAACCGTGTAGGTGCCTATATTTTGGAGGAAGTGGCCTACTATTTTCTCAGCATTATAAACAAAATGGTCTACTCTTTAACTGGCACAAGTGGCCTACTTTTTTTCTGGCACGTGGTCTACTTTTTTATTGACATTCGCAGAAATTGATGTGGCAATCGATCGGTTGCATATTGTCCTAGGGATTTATTTTTATCTAAAGCCTCTTTCACAAAATATATGGCTTTCATCAACGGATCAGACATTGAAGGGGCAGCGAAATCAATCATCCGAAATAAAAGCCGCAAATGACGCTTAAATTGACGTTCTATCCGATCGATATATTCCCACTGGATGGCCGTTTCATCCCATTTTGCATTCGAGGTGATTTGTTCGGCTACATTATCAAGTTTTTGACGTTCCAAAATCGCAAAGGCTTTCTCCCGAATATCACCAAAAGGGGTTTCCTTTGCGATGTTGTCATCGGTAAATAATCGAAGGACGTCCCCGACTTTTTGCATGTTCTGGCGATTTTCTGTGTAGCGCTCATATATGCGTTCTTTGGCCATCGTTTTAGCTTCATCAGCATAACGTCTGACATTATAGATGAAGGTATTGATCAGGTTGTCGTTCATTCGCTGATAACGAAAGAAAACAAAGCATATGAGATAGATGTAAACGAGCCTTTCATCCAGCCTTTTGATCCTGAAAACAGAATAATAATCGACCAATGAGGCGTAATATTTGATGCTTTCATTGGAAATCCCCAATTGGGGGATCAATGTCCGAGCCCGTTGGTACAAGGACTGTATTTGCTGTCCTCGTTGTATCTCCTGTTTGATCTCCTTCAAACTAAAATCTTTGGGTTCGCGTTTAAGTTTTGTGATTTCATATAAACCTTGGGTGTCTTCAAGCAGCGCTTTCAAAGCATCAATATCAACCTGCTTCAAGTGATGCTGCACAATACCGATTAATCGATGCTGTTCAAAGGTAATCGCCTGACTCACTGCTTCTTGAATAAAGCTATATCCTGGTGAAACGATGCGTTGTTCGGCTAGATCATTCATGATTTCACGAAATACAAAAATCGGTTTACTTGAAACTGTGACTGCTTGGCGAGCCTTTTTTTCGATATGTTCCCTTTCTTTTGCACCACATTGACGGTAATGAAATAGTTCGAGGATCAGTTGTTGCTGTTTCAATCGAGTTGACTTATCAATGGAATGAAGATTAGTCACCCTGCTGTCTGGGAAGTGCTGTTTTAATATATACTGAAAATCATTTTTGACATCACGAAGGTCAAAGGTGAAAAACTGATGCTTGGCTTTAAAGTACCCCAGTTGCAAGATAAAATGAACCCTAGAATTGACAGAACGTAGCCCTTGCATTAATTCTTTTTCAGGTTGTGAAAGGGAGAAATAATCTCCATGTTCTTCATCTGTCAAATGCGGTCTAGCAAAAATCGCTTTGAATTCATCCTCACCCAGTATGCTTAACCGTTTTTGTTTGTTTTTTTCGACCATATATTTTCCTACCCCAAGATTCGTCTTTTTGGCGAAACAAACTGTTTCGTGTCACAATTATAACATAATTCAATTAAAAAGATCCCTGTCCTCAGACGGTGATAGGGGTATGTCCTAGATACGTGTAAAAATAGGACATAGTGTAAACCCTTTAGACAGCTACGACATGAACAACACAAAATCAATTGTGCTGCTTTAAACGGTTATAAAGTGGGAAACTAACCTTTTATGCAACACAACTGTTGTTGGGGACAAATGATTTTATTTTGCTATCTACGCCCTACAATTACAGGTATACCTGGGTAACCTCAAATAAAAATTATTGATGTGAACGATGGAAAACGTAATATTAAAAACTGTATTTCTATCCGCGAACTAAAAACTGGAAAGCCTAAGGATTTACCATTGGTGATACCTCCAAAAAGGCAATGACAAAAAATTATTCCATCTAACATATCTAATATAAAGTTATTTGACAATATTTTTACGTTGTGAGACTATTTGAAAATAACAAATAAAATGAAGAATTTGGTTTGGAAAGGGTTGAATGAAATGAGCAAAAACATACTCTTCTTTAATGCAACTTATATTAAAAAAGAGAAAACATTATCTACTGCTAAAGACTTGGGGTTAATAGTTTATGTTGTAGGACCTACGCTTCCACAATGGTCTTATCCTTATGTAGATGGATTTATCGAGTCTAATACCTATGATATAAGTGAAACTCTCCCAAAACTAAAAAAAAGACATCAGGAACACCCTTTTGATGGTGTTATAACTTTCTGGGATAGAGATGTTCTACCAGTTGCGGAGACTGCTCAGGAATTGGGTTTACATGGGAGTCCTGTTCATTCCGCAAAAATGGCACGACATAAATTAACAATGCGAAAAGCTTTAGAAGCTAACAACGTTCCTCATCCAAGATTTATGAGCGTAAAGGGTTATGAGGATTTACTAAAAGCAAAAAGGAAGCTTCAGTTTCCGCTAATAATAAAACCAGTAGGTGCTTCTGCTAGTAAAGGTGTATTTAAAATTGACTCTGAAAAAGAAATAGAACAGATATATAGGACTATGAATGCTCATTTAACAGAAAAGAATGATAAAATGTTTTCTTTTCACCACTCCGAATACATAATAGAGGAATATATGGATGGCCAAGAGGTAAGCATAGAAGGGATTGTATCCAAAGGTAAAGTTTTTATTGCTGGAATTACAGAAAAAGAAATAGACAATTATTTTGAAGAATACCTACACGCTTTTCCAGCTAGGTTACCATCAAATTTAAAAAATGAAATAATAAAAATTACTAATGAAGCAATAAATGCAATGGGATTGGACAATTGTGGGTTTCATGCGGAGGTAATGATAACTAACGATGGTTGTAAAATTGTTGAAGTTAATGGGAGGATTGGAGGTGATTTTATCACAACACATCTAGTACCTGTTTCTTCTGGTATAGATTTGACTAAGAATACTCTACTTGCATCGTTAGGGGAGCCAATTAATTTTTCCCCAGATCGTTCGAAAGGATCTTGTGTGAAATTTCTTATTGCAAAAAATGAAGGTGTTATACAGGAATGGAGGGGAGATAAAAATATCCATGAAATGCCTGGGGTGGTGAATTTCACTATTGAAAAAGAAAGGGGAGAAAGTGTTTTGTTACCACCAAATAAATTCCATGATTCACGAATAGCGTATGTAATTACAGAAGGGAAAGATACAAATCAAGCTATTAAAAGAGCAAATCAGGCTTTGGAGGGGGTGGAGTGTATAATAATTAGTGATGAAAAGACGTTGGTTTCTCACATGGAGACCACTGAATTCTCTTCTTAACTTATTGATTATAAAAAACGGAGTAGAAGTAAATTGAATATTAACAGCATTGAAGGAGGAAATACTAGTAATGATACAAAACAAAAACAAGACTTTAAGGGATTTATTAAATACTAAAAAGTTGTCAAAAGTTGCAGGGGCCCATGATGGTCTAAGTGCTAAACTAGCGGAAAAAAATGGTTTTGATGCAATTTGGGCTAGTGGTTTAGGTATATCAGCCATTCAGACTGTTCCAGATGCAAGTATATTAACAATGACAGAATTCCTAGAAGCTGCAATTATAATGAATGACTCTTGTAATATTCCTGTGATAGCAGACTGTGATTCAGGTTTTGGGAATATACACAATGTTGATAGAATGATTAAGAAATATGAATCCTCAGGTATCTCAGGGGTTTGTCTTGAAGACAAAGTATTTCCTAAACTAAACTCATTTGATGATAGAGAACAACTTCTGGTGAGTAGTAAAGAGTTCTGCGCAAAAATAAAAACTGCTAAAGACTCTCGTGTAGATAATGATTTTGTAATTATTGCTAGGGTAGAGGCTTTAATAGCTGGTTTAGGGCAGGATGAGGCATATAATCGTGCTAAAGCATACTCAGAAGCTGGTGCAGATGCAATACTGATACATTCTAAACAGAAGAATCCTAATGAGATAGTTGAATTTATAAAAAGATGGGATTTAAGTACTCCCTTGGTCGTGGTTCCAACCAAATACCCAAGTATCACAATGGGCGAATTAGAAAATTTAGGTGTTCGATTTTCAATTTATGCCAATCAATCATTAAGAGCTTCAGTAAAGGCTATGGATGAGGTACTGTCAAATATTATGAAGAATGGTTCTACAGAACCTATTGAAAATAAGATATCAAATGTAAGCGATATATTTGACTTACAGGATATTCCAAAAATGAAGAAAAGAGAAGAAATTGTTTATAGTAAATAAAAAATATGAATTATTGGGGTGAATACATGTTAAAGACACTTTCTGTTTCTAAAAGGGTTAAAAATATAACTCCTTCTCCGACTATGGCTATGAACGCAAAAACAAAAGAATTAATTTCACAAGGCAAAAATGTTATAAATATGAGTGTCGGAGAACCAGATTTTGATACTCCTAGAGCAATAAATGAAGCAGGTATTTCGGCCATACAAAATGGTAGAACCCGAGATAGTAGCATCTTCAGGTGCAAAACATTCACTATATAATGTATTTATGACTATTTGTGACGAAGGTGATGAGGTGATTGTTCCTGCTCCTCATTGGGTCTCTTATCCTGAACAAATTCAGCTTGCAGATGCAAATCCTGTTATTGTTCCCATGTGATGAATCAACAGGTTTTAAAATTACACCAGAAATGTTGGAAGAAAAAATCACGTCGAAAACAAAAGCTGTTATTATAAATTCACCTAATAATCCTACAGGAGCAGTTTATTCGTATGAAGAGCTACGTAGTTTAGGTGAAACCTTAAGTAAGTCTGATATTTATATAGTGACTGATGAAATCTATGATAGATTAATCTACGATGAAAAACATTATAGTATAAACGCAATTTGTCCTGAACTTAATTCGAGAACTATCCTAGTAAACGGCCATTCAAAGGTATTCGCTATGACAGGTTGGCGTTTAGGTTATATAGCAGCACCTACTCTAATTGCAAAATCATTAACTACTTTACAAAGCCATTCAGCAGGAAATGCTTGTACGATCGCACAAGAAGCTGGAATTGAAGCATTTTCCTCTTTTCCTAATTATATGCTTGAGGAATTTAATGAAAGAAGACAAATATTAATATCTGGCCTAAAAAAAATTCCAGGCATTTATTGTTCTATGCCAGGTGGTGCTTTTTATGCTTTTCCAAATATATCTGAACTTCTCCAAAAAAGTTACCACGGAGAACTTATCGGGAATGTAGAAAGGTTTTGTGAATTACTGTTAGAAGAACAGTTACTTTCTACAATCCCTGGAAGTGCTTTTAGTTCTTCAAGTAATCTAAGAATGTCTTATGCTCTTTCAAGGGAGGAAATTTATAAAGCATTGCATAGATTGGAAGAGTTTGTGACTAAACTTAATTAATTTTGTTATATTTGGAATTAAAAAAGGTTAGAGGTTGTCTTTATGAAATCTCTAACCCTAGTATAGTATTGTGAGTCTTAAAATCATAAAAGGGGTATTTGAATGAAACAAAATAAACTTTTTTTAGTAGGAGTACATAAGACACATACTGCAAAAGCGATTGAGAGAGCAAAAATGATGGGTTTCCAGATAGTTGTCGGAGATAAAAAAGAGTCTTTAGAAAAGCATAAGGGACTAGTAAAAGATGCACACCGACTAGTATATGTTGACTACAATAATTTTGAAGATCTATTGAGTACCACGCTACGATTAGTTGAGAGCGAGTTAATAAACACAATTTTCTCCTTCAATGAATATGCCCTTTATAATGTAGCAAGGGTACAAGAGAATATCGGTATTTCTGGTAATAGCTCTGAGTCTATAAATATTTGCGATGATAAATATAAAACTAAAAAAACACTTTCTGAATCGGGTTTACATATTAATAATTTTGCAATATGTGACTCGGAATTTAGTGTTGAGAATTTTATTAAAGAATATGGACTTCCGGTGGTATTAAAACCTACTAAACAAAAAGCGAGTATAGGGGTCATCGAAATCAAATCTGAATCCCAAATTAAACAAGCATTTAAGGAATGCAAAGAACTATGTAATCCAAACGATAAAATACTAGTTGAAGAGTATATTAAGGGTAGGGAAGTTTCTATTGAAGCAATTGTTTATAAAGGAACAGTTTATGTATGGGGAATAACGGAAAAGTTAATATACTCTAACACGTTTGTAGAGAGCGGCCATATTACTCCATATAAGCATGGGGATCTTGATAGTGGCTTTTTTAACAACATTACCGAAAAAATCGTTAATTCTATAGGTGTCAAAATGGGCCCACTTCATATAGAAGGATTCATTCATGATAACAATTTTATAGTAGGTGAAGTTCATACGAGGTACGGTGGAGATAATATATCTTTAATAACAGAATGCTCAATAAGGTCTGATATGCATTCCCCGATATTCGCAGAAATTGGAGACATAAACTATAGAATTAAAATTAATTCACCCGACAGCTTCTATGGGGTGAATTATATCCATGCCAAACCTGGAATTATTGAATCAGTTCGTGGACACGAAGATTTAAATGAATTAAAAAATCTAATAGAATATAAACTTACTTGCGATGTAGGTGATAAGGTTAATCCCTTACGAAATAGTTATGATAGACTAGGTTGGTTTTTAGTTAGGGCAAATAGTCGTAATGAAATACTAGAAACAATGGAAACAATCCAAAAACAAGTTAAGATTAAAACAGCAAAAAATTAACCATATATAGTTAGTATTAACCACTAACACGAATTTTAAAAAGCTAAATAATATACGAGGAGTAATAAGGTGAAAGTTATTGATATTTATACAGAGGAAATTACCATTCCATTAAAGAAACCATTTAAAACTAGTGTTAGAACTGCTCATGACTTAAACTCAATATTAGTAAAGGTACAGACAGATGAAGGTGAAGTTGGTTTTGGAGAGGCAGCACCTAATCCTTTAGTCACTGGAGAAACTAAAGAATCTATTATAAGTGCTATTCAAAATTTTATTAAACCTAAAATCATTAATTCGGATGTTAATAACTTAGAAGAAATAATGAATAAACTGCATAATAGCATCTTGAATAACAATAGTGCTAAAGCTGCTGTTGATATTGCAATCTATGATCTATACTCGAAATCATTAAAAATCCCCCTATATAAATCTATAGGAGGTTACAGTAGTAATATTGAAACAGATATTACAATAAGCGTGAACCATATTGACGAAATGGTTTCTGATAGTATAGAAGCAGTTGAGAATGGATACGGCACACTAAAAATAAAGTTAGGTCTTAATTTCAATGAGGATATTGATCGTGTAATGGAAATAAGAAAAGCTGTGGGTAATAATGTTAATTTAAGAATCGATTCCAATCAAGGTTGGAGTCCAAAAGAAGCAGTTAAGGTAATAAGAGAGTTTGAGAAAAAAGATCTTAGGATTGAACTTATTGAACAGCCAGTAAATTATCAAAATATTAATGGAATGGCCTATGTAAAAGATAATGTTCATACACCTATCATGGCGGATGAAAGCGTTTTTTCACCAAGGGATGCAATAGAGGTAATTCAAAGAAACGCCGCTGATTTAATAAATATAAAGCTTATGAAAACGGGAGGAATTTATCGAGCATTACAGCTATGTTCAATTGCTGAATCTCTAGGGATTCAATGTATGGTTGGGTGCATGATGGAAAGTAAAATAGGTATAAGTGCTGCTTCTCACCTTGGAGCAGCAAAAAGGAATATTACAAAAGTAGATTTAGACGCACATAACCTCTGTGCGACTGATCCATTTGTAGGGGGGCCAATTTTCAATAAGAATAACATTCATATGACTAATGAACATGGTATAGGGTTTAACGACATTAATAATGCTCTTTTTTTACATGGTGAGCAATAGTGTTTATATAATGGGGGAGTTTAAATGAACATATTAATGATTGGTATGAGTAATAGTTTGTGTAAAGAAATGATTAATTATGAAGAGCAACACAAAATTTTTATAATAGAAGAACCCGAGGTGTTGAAAGAGAAAAGCAGTGAAAAGGTAGGTAATGTGAAAAAAATTTATAAGGGTTTATATCATCAGTCAGATGGGTTTATGAAAATAGTCAAAGAAATATCAATAAACAATAAATTTGATGTGGTAATACCAGCAGTAGAGTATGCGGTGAAAGCGTCCAATAAAGCTGCTGAATATCTGGATTTACCAAAGTTAGGTAATATTGGGGCAGAGATATTTACAGATAAAGTAAAGTTTAGAGATTTTTGTAATAAGCATGAGGTACCCCAACCGATGTTTTTGAGAATTAAAACTCTAAAAGACTTACAACAATTCTTTGTTGGAAAACCAATTATATTCAAACCCTCAAACAGGCAGGGATCACTTGGTGTAAACAAAATTCAAGGAATACAGCAAATTAGTGAAGCTTATAGAAAAACAACAAGTGTGAACAATGGAATTGAGAGTGAGGATAGAAGTAGTTACATAGCTGAAGAATATGTAGATGGCAAGGAATATTCGGTTGAAATGCTGGTTCAGGCGGGAAAAGTAAAGTTTGTTAACTTTACCAAAAAAGATAAATTTAATAATGGTTTTTTCGTCGAATCTGGACATAGTATTCCAGCATGCTTAAATCAAGTAACACAGGAAAAAATTAACAAATATATGAATAAAATTATTAAATATGCGAAAGTTGAAAGTAGTATATTACATGCAGAATGGATAATAAATGGTAATAATGTTTGGATTATTGAATGTGCTGCAAGAAGGCCCGGTGATCAAATTCCTGAATTATTATCATTAGCATATAACTTTTCATTTATGGAAACCTATTTAAATATATTACAGGGGATTGAAACAAAAGTTAATTGGCATCCATCAAGTTTTTCTGCAATTAGATATTTTAAAGCCAAAGAAGGTAAGTTAGAATGCATAGATGGTATTAACACATTAAATGATCCAAACAGTGGAGTAATAAATTGGAAGTTCAACAAAGAACCAGGGGAATATATCTCTGAAATATCTTCTTCTTGGGAGCGAGTAGGCTATTATATTATTGCTGCAAAATCTAAGGAAGAGCTCGAAACGAAGGTAGAAAAAATTGAATCAAATGTTGTCTTTAATGTAAAGTAATTGATTTATTTTCTATAAAATTACATAGGAGTAGGTTAATATGTTTTCAGACCTTCATGTAAATGTAAAGATAAGGCTAATAGTCGATTTTTTTCAAAGAATAATTAACCACATGGTCATTCCTTTTATGGCCTTGTATTTTTCTCTATACTACGGAGCTGGTATAGCAGGTATTCTAACATTAATTATCATCCTGTGGGGGATGATAGCTGGTTTTTATGGAGGATACCTCAGTGATATCAAAGGACGACGTCCACTATTACTCACAGCTGAGTTATCAAATATTATAATTTTTGGTCTTTTGGCTCTAATTAACTCACCATGGATCACCAGTCCAGTTGGAACATTTATTTTACTCTTATTACTCAATACATCAATTAACATAGGGAAACCGGCTGCTGATGCTACAATAATTGATGTTAGCCCACCAAAGGTTAGAAAATTCATATATACAATTAAATATTGGTTGGTTAATTTAGCATTTGCTATTGGTGCAGCTGTGGGTGCCTTTTTATTTAAAGATTTCTTTTTTATTGTATTGCTAATTAGTTCTTTCTGTTCTATTTGTTTTTATTTAGTATATTACCTTTTCGTAGAAGAAACCATGCCAGAAAAACCTAAACAAAAAACTTCCCAAAAAAAGTTTGTGGTTTTTAAAAGTTATAAAGCAATTTTAAGTGATGAGATATTTTTGAAGTTCTTATTAGTCTCTTTGATTATAATGAGTTTAGAATATCAATTAATTTATTATATTAGTGTTAGGCTAGCTAATCATTTTGAGAGTCAATCACTTTTTAAAGGTTTTTTTAATTTGGATATAAACGGAGTGGAAATGTTTGGGATACTTCAGGCACAAAATACTCTTTTGGTGGTTTGCTTTTCGGGTTTAATGATAAAATTGTTAAGAGGAACTAGTGACAAGACACAATTGTATTCAGGTACAATATTATTTACAATTGGTTATATTTTATTGGGATACTCAACCTCTTTTTGGTTGTTATTAATATCTATGCTAGTAGTAACTGTGGGTGAAATGTCTTACTTTCCAGTAAAACAATCATTGTTATCTGTATTAATAGATGATAATAACAGAACCAAGTATATGGCGGTTTATGGATTACATAGTAGAGGGGGAATGGTAATAGCTTCTTTGACACTTTCAATAAGTGCATTTTTACCGAATTGGATAATTTTAAGTTTTTTTGGTTTTTCAGGGGTTATCTCCCTTTATTTATATTATTCAATTTTAAACGATAACAGAACTCAAGGTAAACTTGAACAACTCGAAGGTTAATCAAGGAACGTTTTTATCATTTCGTTAGTTGTTGGTCAGAGAAGACACTGTTTCCATTACTACTCAATAGGTTGGTAATATTCAAATGTGTGCAAAAATAGAAGATAGGGTCCTGCTGAATCTTGTCTTAACGTCCAGCATTTCCCAATCCCGTGAGTCAGTAAAAGGAAAAAAGTGTTTTGAGGATTAAATTATTAGTTTTCACTCATAGGCTGGTGTAAAAATCAATATTTCAGATATATTATAAACCCACTTTAGCTTATGTATAATCTATGGGAAAGGGTTCTCAGACTTTATACTAATCAAGCACTCTCGTCTCTTATTAACTACTGTTGTGTTGAATCATCTGATCGATAGTAAATCTTATAAACCGTTTTAATTTCCTGCAGCACTTCAAAAGACTTAAAAAAAGTAAAGACTATCTTTACTTTCATGCATAATATTGATACAATTTTAATTGGGTTTATTCATGAAAAGTTCTCTGTATCCTTAAGTAATAAAGGAACAGGGACTTTTTTTTCATTAAATTATCAACTAATTATTTATATCAGTGTGGATTTTAAACAATTCTTTAAGGTACCTAGTTCACTTTGGGTGAGAACATTATTATGGCTTCTAGCATAATAGAGGGAAGTTTAAGGATATTTCTCTATTTGCTAGTGCAGTTTTTTTATTAATACTCTGAAGGGAAGGATATGA
>NZ_JBMERP010000066.1:0-20098 GCF_049310925.1 Virgibacillus sp. DJP39
AATTAATTGTTCAACGGCTTTGACATGATCAGGTTCATCGACCTTAAACCCTTCTTTAATCAAACGGATTGTTCCTTCTTCATCAATAAAAATCCCGTTTGGAACAACTTTAAATCGAAACATGTTTACTAACGTATTATTTTCATCTACAACGGTTGTGAATGTTGTTCCTTTAACATAAGGTTTGACTACTTCCGATCCTTGACCATCAACAGCAACCGAGAGAATTTCAAAGTTATTATCCTTGTTTTGTTCGTAAACTTTCTGCCAGCCTGGCAGTTGTTCTCTGCATTGTCACCAAGAAGCCCACATAAAAATCAACGTATTTTTCCCGCGAAAATCACTGATAGAAACTTGTTTTCCATTTAAGTCTTCAAGCTGAAGATCTTGTATTTTTTCTAATAACATTTTCGTTCCTCCTAACTTATGCTATAAAAATCAAAAGATTATTTAACATCATACCCTTGATCTTCTACAGCTTCTTTCATATGATTCACGCTAACTTGTGATTCATCATATGCGACATCAGCAGTTCCTTTTTCAAGTTTAACGTCAACGTCAGTGACACCATTTAATTCTTTTAATGCTCCTGTGACAGCACTCTGGCAATGGTCACATGTCATTCCTTTTACGTTTAGAGTTAATTGCTCCATTCTTTATCCACCTTTCTATTTTACTCAAAATTATAATTTGACTCGTTTTAATCGAAGCGAGTTTGACACAACGGATACAGAACTAAATGCCATGGCAGCACCAGCTACCCACGGAGCAAGAAATCCAAACGCGGCAATCGGGATACCAGCAGAGTTATAAGCCAGTGCCCAGAATAAATTTTGGCGAATGTTTTTCATTGTTTTCCTACTTAGGTTAACAGCTTGCGGAAGGTGGTTTAAATCACCACCAACAAGCGTGATATCTGCTGTTTCAATGGCTACATCGGTTCCGGTCCCAATCGCAATTCCGATGTCCGCTAGTGCTAGAGCAGGCGCATTCTGATTGGGGCTAATAAAAAGATTACATCCATAAATTAGGAAAACATGGGTGAATTGATAAACATCGTGGCAGCTAAACAAGCATATCTTAAAACGATGGATAGCTTAACTTTTTATGCGTGAACGAGATTTGGGCTA
The DNA here is from genome assembly GCF_049310925.1 of Virgibacillus sp. DJP39. NCBI lineage: Bacteria > Bacillati > Bacillota > Bacilli > Caryophanales > Bacillaceae > Virgibacillus > Virgibacillus sp. DJP39. The sequence continues at coordinate 1,131 of NZ_JBMERP010000066.1, forward strand.
ATTGGCCATAAATGGCATTCAGAAAATATTAAGTGCAGCAGTAACATTAGCGAAATTTAACAACTACTGATTCTCTGTGGTGCAGTAATATCACAGTTCTAAATGAGTTCGAACAGAATAGAGAACAAGTCCCTAGGTAATCCGACGAAAATTTTGTCGGATTACCTAGGGACACTTTATGAATTTAGAACTGTGCAAATTCCTTAACCTGCTCCTCTGGAATAAACCCAACTGATCGTTTAGCTTCTTCTCTTTCTTTAATCAAAATTAAAGTTGGAATACTCTGTACCCCAAATTGAGCAGCCAAATCTGATGATTGATCCACATCAACATAGTAAAAATCAACTGAATTAAGCTGTTCTGCTACGTTTGAGACCACCGGCCTCAATTGACGACAGCTTGGTCACCAATCTGCCCCAAATTCAAGGACAATCGGCTTGTTCATATTCTTTAAAAGGTTAGCATACTCTTCTGAACTAATAGTTTTAGCCATATTTATATCCTCCTTGTTAATACACTTTTTTTATTATGACCTATTCAGGTTAATATATTTATCCTATAAATCATCCAACTTTGTGCTTTTTATTACACTGTGAAAGTCACACTTAGTTGGGCAGAAAGGATAAGGTCAAATTGACAAAAGCGTGCAGCTGCGTAAATGTTTTAAAAAGTCTACGTTTCCCTTGCAGTCAAGATGTTTGTGAGTAATTTAACAGGTAAATGTCCAACAAATTAGCATTATATCTGCGTATTAGACGATTTTTATAATCGAGAAATCATTTTCTTTGGAGGAAATAATCTTCCCTTCAACCCAGTTGATTTATTTGGAATAAAAGAGTTCTTCGTGAGCAAGTGTTACTATCAGATCTAACCCTTCGTGAAACCTGCAAAATCTATATTTCTCTGTTCAATTTGAGCGACGATATTTTTCACTCGGTAAAGTCCCTATTACGAAACCGTAACTTCATGCTTCAATTCTTGTTCTTTAATATTAGCTTGGGGCTGGAGGATATTTGGATCGAACTCCTTAAGGGCAAGATTTACTTTTACCCGGTTCGGCCAATCGGGATTGGCCAGTGCCCCCTTACCAAGCGTAATGAGATCCGCATCACCGGAGGCTACCAATTGGTCGGCTTTTTTCGGTTCTTCTAGACTACCGTTGGCAATCACCGGGAGACGACCGTATTTTTTCGCCAAGGCTGCCAATGAAAGGGATTCGTTAAAAGCTGGTGCATCGGCGTCATAATCTGTCACATGGATGAAATCGACTCCCGCCTCCGCGATAGTCTTAAATATCACTGCTGCATCGGATTCACCTCCTGCCCACTTATGAGTGTAGTCGTTCACTTTACCTTGTGAAAGGCGAATGCCTACGGGAAAGTCCTTTCCAACAGCTTTACGGACCGCATCAATCACTTCTCTTGCAAGGCGCAAGCGGTTCTCCAGAGTTCCACCGTATTCATCCGTACGTTGATTCGTGTAATCGGTCAAAAATTGATCTATCACATAACCATTCGCTCCGTGGATTTCTACCCCGTCAAATCCAGCTCTTTGTGCACGAACTGCTGAATCCACAAAAGCCCCGATGGCACCTTTGATTTGTTGTACAGTCATTTCTTGCGGGATCTTAAATTTTCCGCTTCCTCCGTAAAACGCAAGTTGTTCACCTTTCGGCTGAACGGCGGAAGGAGCAATTGTCGTCTCAGTATAATGATTGCCTTGAGACAATGCGCCGGCATGCATCAGTTGAGCAAACATGTAGGCACCGTGTTCATGAACGGTATCGGTTACCTTTTTCCAGCCATCAATGTGATTCTCATTAGCAATTCCCGGTTGGTTTCTATACCCCTGACTGTATGACTCGTCTAAGTATAACCCTTCCGTGAAAACAAGCGAAAATCCACCCTTTGCATATCTTTCATAATATTTTACCATCTGATTAGTAACATGACCGTCTTCCGTTCCACTTGTCCGTGTCATCGGTGAAACGGTGACTCGATTTTTAAGTTTTAACCTGTTTAAAGTAAAATCTTGAAAAAGCGATTGATATTTGTTAAATGTCATATGAAAATCCTCCTCAGTTTTGTAGGAACGGTAACTCATCTTTATAAAAAACTTTCTTTCAAAAGTGCTGATTGGTTATTCCTTGTTAGTATCAGACAATTAAAGTCGAATTATTTATTTTCCTATAAATAAATGAACCTTTTTAACATTAAAAAGCCAATACTGTTATCTTTATACTAACCATTCATGCCATTGAACCCTATGTTTGGTTACAGTCCGGCACCAATCTAGAATATTGAAAATCATAGAAGCAGCAGCTACAGTAATCTTAATGAAAACACTTATAGTATTAATAATTTATCCACCTATAACACCTATCATTGAATAAGTTCAAAGAAGTGCTGAAGATCAATGAAAACACGTAACGATACATTTTTCTCTATAAACATATAATCACCATGCGAGTGTTTCACATGGTGATTATTATTTTCTTCTTCATTCCTTAACAAAACGAGTCTTTTGATTTTGGAACGGATAAGCCAAAAAATGGTCTGAGATATAGTGCAACAAAAGTCCCTGCTAATGCTAGAATTCCCCAGATATAACCATGGAGACTAAATGATGCAATACCGCCAAAGTATGCGCCAATATTACAACCGAAAGCGAGGCGGGCCCCATAGCCCAACAACAATCCTCCAATAACAGCTGCGGCTACATTTTTAATATTAATTCTAGTAAACTTGAAAAGTCCACCTGCTGCTGATGCAAGGAATGCCCCAAGAATAACACCCAAGTTCAACACAGTTGTTGAATCAGCAAAAATGGATGATTGAAGCACCGCTGCATTTGCACCTTGCCAATATCCCCAACTAGCGACATCGACTCCGAAAAACATTGCTATTTTAGATCCCCACAATGCAAAGGCTGAAGTAACACCCCAGGGAGCTCCACGAGTCATTAACGTTAAGGCATTAAGCACAGCTAATGCAATTGCTGCTGCGAATAATGGCCATGACCCGCGTAAAATCCTTTTCCAGCCTTTTGTTGATGGTATAGGTGCCATTTTCGGTGGTTTTCTCTTTTTTTCAATAATAATTGTAATCCAAGTGATTAGACCAAATAATGCAATTGATAAAGCCCAAGCTCCACCATAACCTAGTCCTGTAGAGGTTGCTAGAGAAATAGGTTGGAAGGCTGGTAAATCTTCCGTCCAAAATGGTAGGTGGTAGGCTCCTATTGTTGAACCAACGATAAAGAATAATAACGTTATGAACATAACAGTGCGTCCGCCACCAACTGCATAAAGTGTACCAGATGCACAGCCTCCTCCAAGCTGCATTCCTATTCCAAACATGAAAGCACCAACCAGGAGACTAACACCAACTGGTGCTACATAACCGGAGACGCCTCCGCCAAAGAACGAATAACCGAATGCCAAAATTGGAGCAAACAATGTTACTGCAACTGCTAACATTAACATGTGCGAACGTAACGCCTGCCCATTTCCGACAGACATAAGCCTACGAAATGTCGAAGTAAAGCCAAAACGAGCATGGAACAATGTGTAACCAAGCAACAGACCAATAACGAGTAGTAACGGCTGAGCAATAGTTTGTGCGACTAGTAGATAGATTAGTAAAATTGCCCCAACAACCAGCCCACCTACTATCAGTGGCCTTTGGGGTTTATTTAAATCAGCATTCTTTTGTTGCACTGGATCTTTTACTTCATCTATAGGTTGAACCGTAGTCGCCATTCAAAACACCCTTTTCTGATAAAATTAGTATGAATTACTTTCTTTATATTAACGGCTACCACGATTTGGTGTCAATAAAATGAAATTTCTAAAGCCTATCGTTTCGAAATTTTCCTTGTGTATCCTATGGAAATTATATTAATTATAATTCGAAGTCGATTCATTACACCTCCCACCCTTCTGATCTTCACTTAACTAAACAACCGTTTTGCAGCGACATTTTTTAAGCGCAATGAGTTCCCAACTACAATTAATGAAATGATGGCCATTGCTAATGAAGCCAATACAGGACTTGACAAGCCAAACGCCGCAGATGGAAGACCGATACCGTTAAAAAGAAAAGCATAAATAAAATTTTGTTTAATAATCCGAAAAGCTTCACGACTTAAACGAATTGCTTTGACCACACCATCTAAATCCCCACTGATAAGGGTGACATCTGCCGTTTCGGCCGCAATATCTGTGCCGGTTCCCATCGCAATGCCAATATCAGCCTGAGCAAGTGCGGGCGCATCATTAATCCCATCACCGACCATGGCTACCAACTGTTTATCTTTTTGCAACCTTTTCACTTCATTTACTTTATCATCCGGCAACACTTCAGCAATGACGCGGTCAATACCAAGTTCTTTGGCAATGGCTGAAGTGGTGCTTCGGTTATCTCCCGTCAGCATCGTGACCTGAATCCCCATTTCATGAAGGACTTTGACAGCTTCTTTCGCTTCTATCCTCACGGTATCGGCAACAGCTACCATACCTTCAATATGTTCATCCACTGCAACTGACATGACAGTTTTCGATTTCGCCTCTAACATCTGCATCTTTCCGAGATGCTTGCTTAAATCATCGTTTGTCACACTTTTCATTAAGCTGAGATTACCAATCGCGACTTGGGTTCCTTCGATTTCGGTAATAATACCTTTTCCGGTTACAGCCTGAAATGACTGTGTATCGAATAGCTCGATGCTTTGAGCCTTCGCTGCATTTACAATTGCTTCTCCCAAGGGGTGCTCTGACCCAGTTTCTGCGGACGCCGCAAGCCTTAACAATTCTTTTTCGGATAAGGATCCAAACGGAATACGGTCTGTTACTTCCGGCTCCCCTTTTGTCAAGGTTCCAGTTTTATCAAAAATGATGTGTTTCAACTTGTAAGCATACTCTAATACCACCCCGTTCTTGACGAGAATACCGTCTTTGGCTGCTTCTCCGGTTCCAATTGAAAAAGCTGTCTCCGGCGCTAACGTCAGTGCACACGGACAAGTCAACACCATGACAGCAACGGCACTGCCGATCGCAACGACACTCAGATTTGGAGCCTCTCCGAACATCATCCATGCCGAATAAGTGATGATTGTTAGGAACAACACAAAAGGAATGATGATTTGCGACAGACGATCAGCAAACTCAACAAGTGGTATTTTTGTCCCTTGCGCATCTTCGACCATTTTAATAATTTGTGAAATGGTCGTTTCACGGCCGACACGCGTAACCTCGACTTTCAGCTTACCACTTTTATTGATTGTGGCCGAAGAGACGGTACCCCCCATGTTTTTCGAAAGTGGCAAACTTTCTCCCGTCAACATGGACTCATCAACGGTTGAATAACCTTCCATGACTTTTCCATCCACTGGTATTCTTTCACCGGGTTTAATAATTACAATATCTCCGACTTCAACACGATCAATAAACGTCTCGACTTCGCCTCCTGGCTTTAAGCAAAACCCTTGCGGTTTTTGCTTGAAGCCCTGCCATTTTGCGAATGGACTCAGATGCTTTGGAGGTCGCACTTGTTTTTAAGTACGTTTCGGTTGTAATAAACGTTATGATCATTGCAGCAGTGTCAAAATAAGCCGGTCCTGATACAACAAATGTTGTGTACAAACTGAATAAATAGGCTGACCAAGAGCCAATTGTAATGAGGACGTCTGCGGTAATAGCGTCCGCATGACGAATTGCCTGAAAAGCACCAAGGTAATGTTTACGTCCGGCGATGAGAATCAATGGTGTCGTTAATCCAAACATAATCCAGCGTTCAAAAGGAAGCCGTAAATCCTGAACAAACCACTGGGTGACCATGATCAGAAATATCGGAGCACCCAATCCCCACGCAATGGTTAAACGCCGTCGCTCTTCACGCAGTTTACGGATGTGGACTTCTTCACGACTTTCTACTTCATTTTCCAGTAACGCTTTAAACTCAACCTTTTTAACGATGGATTTAATAAAGGCAATGTCAACCTTCTGGCCGTCATAACTCACAGTATATGAGCGCTACACGGAAAACCGTCAAAACATGAAAAAAGCAGGAGAAGTGTTGAAATTATTTACCGGCGATAGCATTGAAACGGAAACCCCTTTTGGCGATATTCAGAAGAAGGCTTTTGCTATTTTGGAACGCCAAAAGCTTGCAAATGTAGCGGATCAAATCTTTACCAATGCAAAATGGGATGAAACAGCCCTCCAATGGGAACATATGGATCAGATGATCCACTGATGGAGGCCATTCACTTTATGAAATTGGTCTTCAATAAAAATAAACCATTAGGGCAATATCCCATTGATGATTTACCTCATCAATTTATTTCAGATAATATAAATCGTTACATCTATAAGCAAGAATCCGACGGGCAAAAGGCGATATGGGTGGATCGTTACGAGTTTTTCATTTATCGCCTTTTACGTAATCGCTTGGAAGCAAGGGATATTTTTTGCCGTGAAAGTATCCGATTTCGTAGTTTCGAGGATGATCTGATCGATGACGGGCAGTGGCAACAGAAAGAAAAGTTAATGGCCGATGTCGGTCTGAAGACCGTCAATCAACCCATCCATGAGCATTTAACGGAACTCGAGCAGAGACTTGAAGCTCGTATGATGGAAGTAAATCAACGGATTGCATCAGGAGAAAATGAACATGTACAAATCAAAAAAACGTAGTGTACACAACCGATGGACGCTTTCGTATATTCGGGATGCGGAGTCTATCAATCACTCTTTTTTTGGCGCATTAAGACCCGTTGGTATTGGAAGTGTTTTGCATTACGTGAATCAACATTGTCAATTTATTGAGGCGTTTGATCATATCTTAGGTCGTTATGCGAAACAGATCAAGGTAGATCAGGTTCTGATTGCTTGTCTGCTTGCCTGGGGGACCAATATGGGGTTGGGGAGAATTATCATCGGGAAACTAAGTGCTTACGCCCGTAAAAACAAAACCAAGCGTGCTTTGTGGGAGTATGATAACATCATCAAAAGTTTATATTTTCTTGATTATATTGATTCCACCACTACGTCAAAATGTGCAGCGAACCTTGAACCGAGGTGAGAGTTACCATAAATTACGCTGATCCGTGTCCTATGCCAATTTTGGAAAACTCCGTTTCAGAACCGAACAAGACCAACAAATATGGGGCGAATGCAGTCGTCTAATTGCCAATTGCATCATTTATTACAATGCCAGTATTTTATCCAATATGTTGGATCACAAAGAGAAAAGATGGCAAAATTCAGATGCACTGAAACGAATTTCTCCCGTTGCATGGCAGCATATTAATCTCTACGGTCGTTACGAATTCAATAACTATCAGGAGCCCGTTAATATGGATGCCATCATCCAAGAATTGGATCAATTAAAGGTTATTCCGAATGAGTAACAATATCCCACACGGATAAAGTGGGCTCATTCCTGACACAGATATTCATAAGAGAGGTGAAAATAAATGAACCCAGAACCCAACTGGCAGCCCATCGGGAATTTACCGCTAATTACAAGTGTCATTGATGGGAAACTAGGGACTGCACAAGACCAATACGATAATCTGTTGGAAGCCCGGACCAAGACGCATGTGCTAAATGATGACACGGTAAATCGGGCCATCCAATCTTACGTAGAACAACTTGATTTTGCGCCAATCTACGAAAAGCAGCTTCAAAGGTGGCAACGGAAAACAGGTCTAACTTTATCCCAACAAAACGAAATTCAACAACTTCAAAAACAGGTAAGCCAATGGAAGCAAGTTGTTACTGATATTTTAGATTTAGCGGATAAATTAAAAGAGGGACCATCGAAAGGGTCATGTCAAAAAGTGATTTTGAATTGGGATTAGAAGTCCAAAAAAAACGGAACGATGGTAGTTAGACTTATTCCTTTAACGGCCATTTTGTGGAGTAAGACCTTGTGAAAATAGCTCTAAAATAATTGTTTGGGTGTAGAAAAAATCCCAACAAATAAAACACGCAATCTCCTAATTTAGATCAAAAAACAAACCACAAAAAGGAGACGCGTGTAATTGATTTCTAACATGACTTTATCAGGATTAGAAGGTTTTAACATTGCAAAGTCATTTGAACGAGACGTGCTATATCGACTTCACATAGAGTTAGAGAGACAACCCCACTGTTGTACTGACTACGGTAAGGAAAATTGGATTCATGATTATCTATTTACTAGTTGTCCTGGAAGCGCAATACTCAAAAGAGAATCACATTTTTTTAGACATTGGTATAACTTCTACTTATTAGACGTGTTATGAACGAAAAAAGTTACCCAGGTTCATCCATCCTTCTTACTTTTTTTCCTTAGCCAATTTATTACGGTCTACTGCTTGCGGCGGCTGTTCCATCCAACTATTATCAATCATAATATTTGCGCCATCTTCCGCATACTCAAGAATTTCAGTCGTAAGCCGAACATAATGTAAGCCCAAATCACGTCTCGGACTTGTACCAAGACTCTTCCCGTAGAATCCTACTTGTGCTGCATTTAATGCAGTTATATGACTCATCATTAGTTTATCAGAAAAAGGGGAATCGGTAGAGTCCGTGGGTGACGTACTCCATGAACTTGCTGAAGGAAGATATTCTTGACTTAATATTGAACCAAAAACTTCAACGTGTTTATCCGAAATATTCATTCCTCTGGCCATAAATTCACGCACAACTTTAGACTTTGCTACTTGACTAAATCCTATGGCTAATGTTCTACCTAATTGATTTTGTATCAAATTAAAGTAAATATTTGATGATTCTATGACGTTCAATGGTCTGGGATTGAATTTCCCTGCTAGATAGCTTTGCTTTTGCACATATTCAACCATTTTGGGCTTTGGAATATAAGGGGATCTTATGAATAAGCCTTTATCTAACATGACTTCTGTTGCCTTATCGAATAATTTAGATGACTGATTCAAACACTCCGTATAGTATTCACATATATCCAAACGAGCAGAATTAGACAAAAATTGTGAGTAGACACTCATTCCAATCTTCCCCATATTTTGAATATAAAAAAGGTGAAAATCATCTGTAAACAAACGAGGGGCTTCCTGATTAACATCGGCTTCCATTGAAAAGCCATCAGGAATGGGAAATTGTTCTTCATTGAATAAGGATTTTAATTTTTGAATGTGTGCTTGGGATTGCTGCAGAGCATAGGTGAGAACGGATCGAATTTCTTTATCTTCAACATGGGTTAAAAAGAATTCAATTGTACAAATTGATAATGTGTCCTGCTGGTAATTTGACCAAATGCTTGCGATCTCAGCCGATGTAAGTTTAACGTTATGTTGTGTATCCAATTTATAACCCTCCTAAAATTAAAACATCATACGATTAATTTGCGCTAGTACTGCTAAACTTATTCATTATTATCTCAGACTCAAACAGGTAGCCGGTTTGTTTGCGATGCAACATTTTTGCCATGACAGAACAGCATACTTTGCAAATACACTGGCCGTGTGGCTGGTGAGAGCGTCATAAGTTAACAATTTGTAGTGCTTTTAATTGTAAAATAAGTTTCATTGTTAAGCCCCTTTTATGTAGAATAAAAAACAAAGTTTAAGGAAGATTAAAGGCATAATACAAATCACGGAGGGAATATAATCATGCCTGAGAAACCTACAATAACGTCATCCGAACTTGGCGTTCTATGGCTAACATACCAAGAGAAAACAATGATTTTGCGGATGTTAGAGTACTTTATCGAAAAAGCCGACGATGATCAAGCAAAAAAAATCATGGATGATTTATATACTGATTTAAATATTTACGTTGACAAAATAACAGATATCTTTAAAAGTGAAGGGGCTGCAATTCCAGTAGGATATTCCTCAAAAGATGTCAATAAAGATGTTCCAAAACTGTATGACAATGGTTTTGATATCATGTTTGTCAGGTTGCTACAAGAAATTAGTATGGGATTACATACGCTAAATATAAACATGGCGTACCGTGAAGATATTGTAATGATTTTTAAGGATCTTACCGCAATTACTCAAGCAACTTATAATTCCTGTACACAATATTTGATTGAAAAAGGCATGATTGCACGATCTCCGTACGTTTCAATGCCTAATTCCGTTGAGTTTGTTAAAGATACAAGCTATTTGGGTGGACTTAATCTCCTTACTAAAATTGGGAAGAAACGAACACTAAATACGGTGGAAGTTGCTTATACTTATCATGGTATAGAATCAAACGTAATTGGGTTACAAATGATTAATGGTTTTGCTCAATGCGCTCATAATCCAGAAGTGAAAAAATTTTTTTCAAAGGGCGGGGAACTATCTAAAAGTGTTATTAAAGAGATGATTGAAACATTTCTAGAAGACGGCATTCAAACCCCTTCTACTTCCGGCGGACATGCAACTCGTTCAACGGTTTCCCCATTTTCAGACAAACTTATGATGTATTGCACTAGCTTTTTTTGTAGTTTTGCTATGGGAGGCAATTCAATGGGAACTGCTTTTAGTCAACGGAACGACTTAGCAGCAAAAATGAGTGTTTTCACGAAAGATATTTTTGAATATGCTCATGAAGGTGCAAAGATAATGATTAAAAATGGGTGGATGGAAGAACCGCCACAAATGGAAGAACGTGGTAAGTTAAAAGAATAAACTCTATGTAGCACCTTGTTTTTGCCTAATCTTTTTGCAGAACAAAGATGGAAAAATGGCTTAAAAACAATTGGCAAAAAAACATCTATGGTCATTTGGGACGGATAATATGGAAAAAGATAATAAGTATGAAAAATTACTTTGGAGTATTGCATTGCCGGGTTTTGGCCAAATTTTAAACGGTAAATATATCAAAGGCATTTTGTTAATTGCGTTAGAATTTCTTGTTAATGTCCAAGCGAATTTTAATGAGGTCATTGTTTTAAGTTTTCAAGGGAACATACAAGCATCCATTCAGCAAACGAATTATGGGTGGCTCATGTTCTATCCTTGTTTGTACTTTTTTGCGATGTGGGACGCATACAAAGATGCAGGTGGAGGGAAATCGTCATTTGCCTTTTTGCCATTTGCTTTTTCCGCCTATTTTGTAACAGTTGGTCTAATTTTTTCTTCAACCTTCAAGATGATGGGAATATTATTCGGCCCTATTTGGTTACCCATATTGTCTGTGGTGCCAGGGGTAGTAATCGGATTACTATTAAAAAAGCTGATAAATAGTAGAACATAAAAATACATAAGAGACCATTTTATAGAAAAAGTTCTCTTTTATTATTTTGTACTCTTATAAAATTAGTATGAATTCTAATGTAAACGATCTTCAACAAAAGGGCGCTTTTGTGAATGAAAAAGCGCCCGTTCTGTGTTGGACGATAGGTACAAAAAATTTTATAATATTCGCTAATCCACCTTTTCAAGGGGATGTGCAAAAATACCCAATAAGCGATCGCAACAGCAACAACCATGTACGCAATAAAAGCAATGATTTCCTTCATGTCATCGCTTCCTCAATTTTTTGACGAAGCACTTTTTCTTTCGGTAGGTTAGAGAATGTCACTTCCCCGTCGATGACAATGGCACCTGAGGTAAGTACACCTAAAGATGCAATGCGTTCCGGCTTTTCTAAGGAATTAATTTCACCAAATTGCACCTTTGGAAAATCATGTAGAACGGTTTGAACGCGTTTTTTTACTGTTTCACAACTTTTGCATCCGGGTACACCAGAAGTAACAACTTCGATCTTCATATAGACTCTCCTTACTTAAAATATTTATGGAAAACTTTCATGAATACATCGCACATTCGTTAAACAGTCTCTGGATCTTCAAAACGAAGATCGCGATTCACATAGTTTGCAAAGTGAATTTTCATCATCAGACTGCTAACTTTACGAGTTCCTTCATAATCGCCCAAGATAGCTATGTTAAACTACCAACACATTGTCTTTATTCGTCGACCTTCTATATGCCATTAATTTATCCATGTACATAATTGTAAACGTTTATGGATGGATTTCTAATTTCATTTAAACTTTCTTATGAATTTCCCATCAATTAAGTGCTTCAACTTCCAAGCTAATCTACTATGAACTGAAAATCTACCATAAGTAAACAGTGCTTCTTTATTTCCAGTTGATAAGATTGCAACATATTTATTTTGTGGTTTAAATACCTCCATTCCCCTTTCATTTAAATATTTTTTTATATTTCCCCATAGCACTGGTGCTTGTCGAACAGCGTAAACGCCGTTTTTAGGCAAGCTTCTATTTGTTTTAATGGACACGCAGTCTCCTGCACCAAAAACAAATGGACAATCTGGACTTTGCAAATAATCATTAACGAGTAGAAATCCTGAATCATCCGTTGTCATATCTGCTTCTTCAAATAAATCGAACGACTTGGCACCTGTCAGCCATAGAACACCTGTATGTTCCAAACTGTTTTGCTTGTCTGTGTATACATGGCTAGAGGTTATGTCCGTTACTTTTTCCCCTTCTATTACATGTAGGCTCTTTAAAGATGCTATTCTCTGTATTTTTTTAGAAGTGAGAAAGCCAAAGGAACGTAAGAGTTCTGAAGATGTAATTAAGGTCACATTTTTTTGTTCGGCATGTTTTTTTCTCCATGCAAGCATAGACAAGGCAAGTTCTACACCCGCAGCTCCAGCACCAACGACAACTGGCATAGGAGATCTTTTAATGTTTTCTATATGCACTGTAAATAGATAGTTTGGCCTGATAGGTATGACATAATCCTGAAAAGACGAGCTTATCTCTGACTCGGATCCAATATCAAAAGAGATCGCGTCAAATGAAACGGATTGACCCCTGCCACATTGTGCATTTTTTACGCTTGGATTGAAGCTAACTACCTGGTCCTGTATAAAAGTAACATTAGCTCGCTCACAAAGGTCTTTCAAATCAATACGAATGTCCTTCTCACCATAAAGCCCTTCAGCAAATCCAGAAAACATGCCTGAATAATATTGATAGCGTGAAGGTGAGATAAGAATTATATGAAAATCCGTTTTTTCTTGTAAAAGGACACGCACTGCAAATAAGTGTGCATGCCCTCCTCCTACTAGAACCAATGTTCTATTCATTACTTAACCCCTACGTTTCTAAAATGTTATTCGTAAAGTACTCAGCTAAAAAATTAGTAACTTCCTCTGGTGTTTTTGCATTAGCACTATGCAAGTTACCAATTTTCTCTCCATTTTCAAAAACCAATAAGCTAGGAATCCCCATAACCTCATATTTTTCTGCTAACTCTGGAAATCTGTCTCGATCTATTTGATAAAATGGAAACGATGGGTATTGTTCTAATACCTCTTCAATAAAGAAGTCCATTCGTTTACAATCTGGGCACCAATCGGCAAAAAATTTAATCACAACTCGCTTTTCACCAGCAATATGTTTATCAAATTGTTGTTTGTTCACAATTTCTTCAGCCATTTTTTATCAACTCCTTTGATAAAAGGATAAAGCATTTTCCATATACATTCCGTAAGATAACTTACAAATTGGTTGTCTACCCAGCGCAGCAAGACAGCTTTGATACATCCTTATCAAAGGTTAATGCAGTTAATTTAAGTCCTTCAGCCATTGTTAAATAAGGTGCAAAACTTTCTTGTAAATCTTCTATTGTCAATCCATGCTTTACCACTAATGTCGCAGCATAAATGACATCACCTGCATTTTCTGCAACTACATGTACCCCAAGAACTTTTAATGTATCAGCCTCTGCTACAATTTTAAATACTCCAGTCGTTTCATGATTAACTAACGCTCTTGGTACAGCATCCAGTGGTAAGACAGACGTCTTTACTTGATAGCCTTTTTCCTTTGCTTGTTCTTCCGTTAAGCCAACGGTAGCAATTGCTGGGTTGGTAAATGTCACGCCAGGAACACCGGTTAGATTACTTTTCCGTTGTAACCCTCCGACGGTGTTATCTGCTACAATGCCACCTTGATAAGCTGCAACATAGACAAATTGTGGACCTAATGTTACATCACCAGCAGCGTGAATTCGTTTATTGGATGTCTGCAAGTAATCATCTATTAGTATTTCCCCTCGAGAACCAACGTCAACATTGGCTACTGATAAATTTAGCGAATCGATATTTGGTTTCCGGCCAGTAGCAACAAGTAATTGCTCCGCCTCTACTACTTTCTTTTCTCCTTCGATTGTAACCGTAATTACTTTACGCCCATCGTTCTCTTCCACTTGCTCAAAAGTTGCACTTGCGATGAGTTTGATCCCTTGCTCGGTTAGCATTTTGGTAATGGAGTCTGATATTTCCGGATCATACTCTTTTAGCAAGCGTTCCCCACGTTTCATGAGGGTAACTTCTACCCCTAGGTTATGAAATAACTGACCTAACTCTAGACCGATATAACCAGCACCAATGACAGCTAAACTTTTTGGTAATTGTTTTAATTCTAATAGGGTTGTGCTTGTTAAATAGCCCACATCTTTTAATCCTGGGATATTAGGTACGGAAGGTGATGCACCTGTCGCAATTAAAAAGCTTCTACCAGTAAGTTTCGTTCCATTCACTTCAACCGTTTTTTCATCTACAAATCTTGCTTCTCCTCGAATGAGTTCAAATCCATATTCTTCAATCAAATCTTCGTATTTCTGCTTTCGGAGTTCACCTACAAGCTCGTCTTTTTGTTCCACTAACTTACTTAAATTCACCTCATTAACTGTTGCGCTCAATCCAACAAAAGGATTCTTTTTTGCTAATTGATTAATCTCGCCAGCACGTAACATCGTTTTAGATGGGACACATCCAATATTGACACACGTTCCGCCAACCGTCCCACGTTCAATCATTGCTACATTTCCACCGTTTTCTGTCGCTTTAATCGCCGCTGAAAAAGCACCACCACCAGAACCTATAATGATAAGATCATAATCTTCATCATTATCCTTTGCAGGAATAGGTTTCGTACTTTCTAATGTTTCATAGTCCCCTGCTCGGTAATGGGTTTCGTTAACAGCTTGTCTCACACTTTCGATATCGACATGTCTGGGCAAATCAAATAGCACTTCATTTTGATAAAAGTCAGCTTTAACATCTTTTGCTCCCATCTGTTGAATAGCTGACTCCACACTATTTTCACAACCTGTACAAGTCATTCCTTTTATGTTTAATCGTATTTGTTGATTACTCATCATTGAAACCTCCTGATTTTTTACTTATTTTTTCATAAGAGAAATACGTTAATCCAAGAAAGAAAATTATCATTGTTACGAGTACATAATCCAAATACCCCGTTACGGCTGATCCTATCCCAATTGAACTTAAGACTATAATTAAAATTGGTGTTGCACAGCATACCATGGTGATAAACGTTCCAATTACACCAACCACTAAACCTATCCGGCCGTATTTATTATTCAAAAAGACACCTTCTTTTACTCATTAATAATCGTTTCGATAATAGGACATGCATGTAATTCCTTTTCGTTTGGACATCGCTCTTTTAAATCTTTTAACATCAATGAAATGCGTTCCAAATCATTCATTTGTTGTTCCACTTCTATTAATTTCCCTGATACAAACTCGTACATATCTGCACACCGAGCATCGTCTTTATCCACGACCCCGAGCAACTTGTCAATTTCTTGTAAAGAAAAACCAAATGTCTGCATCCTTTTAATAAAATGAATACGTTTCACTGTATCTTCTTCATAGATACGGTATCCTGAATTCGTGCGGGGTGGCTCATGGATTAAGTGTTTACGTTCATAATATCGAATTGTTTCCTTATTTACTTCACACTTTTCTGCCAGCTCGCCAATATGATAGGACATTTTAATCACCTCGGGTAAAAGTATAAACCATGTAGTATGGTACAGAGTCAAGAGCAAATTTATTTGATTTCATAATATCTAGAAAATGTAAGATAGCTTACTGAAAATTATAAGCTTTATTTTATACGATTCATAAATACTTCTATAGGGTAATACATTCTTAAAGATTAAAGAGGAGGATTTTATTATGACGACTATAACAACTGACATATTAAAAGATGAGTACTTACGAATTCGTAAGTACTCCGAACAATTAGTTGAGCCACTAGAGATTGAAGACCTTATTGTTCAAGCTGATACGCATGTCAGTCCATCGAAATGGCATTTAGCACATACCACTTGGTTTTTTGAAACATTCATTTTAAAGAACTACCTTTCAAATTACACTGTTTTTCATAAGGATTTTAATTACTTATTCAATTCTTATTATGAGACCGTTGGGAAATTTCATCCACAAAAAGCCAGGGGCCTAATCACCCGTCCGACTGTTTCAGAAACTTTTTCTTACCGAAAATATGTAGATGACCATATTCTTTCATTAATAGAAATTAAAAATCAAGTGGATGTGGAAAAAATCAGGCAACTAGTCGAGATTGGTTTGAACCACGAACAACAACACCAGGAGTTATTGCTAACCGACTTAAAATACAATTTTTCTTTCAATCCAACTAACCCTGTCTACATTACCAATAATGACATGTTTGGTAACTCATCTACTCAAGACCTGTCTTTTGTGTATATAGAAGGAGGATTAGTGGAGGTTGGTAACGATGGGGAAGGCTTTTCTTTTGATAATGAAGGGCCTAGACATAAAAAATGGTTAAATCCTTTTCGCTTAGCAAATCGCCCTGTTACAAATGGTGAATACTTACAATTTATCCAGGATGGAGGCTATTCACAAGCAAAATATTGGCTGTCAGATGGATGGAATGCTGTGAAAACTTATAATTGGCAAGCTCCACAGTATTGGGAAAAGCATGACGGAAGCTGGTATGCTTTTACATTGTCAGGACTATTACCTGTCGATGAACATGCGCCAGTTAGTCATATTAGTTTTTATGAGGCAGATGCCTATGCGAGATGGGCTGGAAAACGTCTCCCTACCGAGGAAGAGTGGGAACATGGATTACAACATACTCCCATCAAAGGTAACTTTGCTGAACACGGTTATTTTCAACCAATTTCAGATAACGAAGAAACACAAGGCTTTTCAAAAGGGTTTGGCGATGTTTGGGAATGGACGCAAAGCTCCTATTCACCGTATCCAAGGAGTAAACCATTAAAAGGTGCATTAGGAGAGTACAATGCAAAATTCATGGCAAACCAGATGGTGTTAAAAGGTGGGTCCTGTGCGACACCAGAGTCACATATACGTCTAACTTATCGCAATTTCTTCTATCCACAAATGAGATGGCAATTTAGCGGATTGCGTTTAGCGGAGGATGTCGAATGAGTGTTGTAAATCAAAATTCTCGCAATATTACTGACCTTTCTCCTAAGCAAGATGATATGTTTACGAATGTCATTAATGGCCTAACATCAAATCCAAAAACGATTGCCCCTAAATATCTTTATGATGAGTTAGGCTCAAAACTATTTGAAAAAATTACTGACTTAGACGAGTATTACCAAACACGTACAGAGTTTGATATTCTAAATCAATCTCACGTTTCTATTACTAAATTAATGGGAAAAGATGTAGATTTAATTGAATTAGGAAGTGGCAGCAGCACGAAAACACACGTCTTATTAGATGAAGCTAACTTGAACAGCTATATGCCTATCGACATCTCTACGACGATTCTGACAAGTACGGTTGATCAGTTAGAGAAAGACTATCCTATGCTAAAAATACATGGCATTCTTGCAGATTACACACAAGCCTTTTCTTTACCTGAACTAGGTGGCAACAAAAAAGTTGTCTTCTTCCCAGGATCAACCATTGGCAATTTTGAACCGTTTGAAGAAGCTATGTTCTTGAAGCAACTATCCAATACACTGGATAAAGGAGACGGGTTACTAATCGGTTTGGACTTAAGAAAAGATAAGCACATAATAGAAAAAGCTTATAACGATAAACAAGGAATTACAGCAGCATTCAACAAGAATTTATTAACAAGGATAAATAGAGAACTACACGCCGACTTTCAGTTGGAAAACTTTTATCATCATGCTTACTACAACGTTGAAAAAAGTCGACTAGAGATGCATTTAGTGAGCAATGTGAAGCAAACTGTACATCTACAAGATCATAAAATTGATTTTGCAGAGAATGAAAACATCCATACGGAAAATTCCTATAAATACTCGATTAATTCTTTTCAAAAGCTTTGTATGAAATGTGGATTTAAGCCAGTGGAAGTATTTGAGGACAAAAATAAATGGTTTAGTGTCCACTATTTAGAAGTAATGTAGCATACGAATCATAAAAGGACTGACCTTACACATTAATTTTAATCAATGTGCTTGGGAAAGTCCTCTTCTTTTTTTAACGTAGAAAATGACTTGAGTAATGTTTGTGTAAGGACCCACAATGCTTCAAAAAAACTGTTCATTCTATCCATCAGTTTATCAGCAAACTAACTTTTTAATATTCTTCCACTTTCACCCCTAATCCTTCAGCCATTCGATTTACAAAATTAAAGTAGGATGTGATTTGGCAAACATCTAAAATTTCTAAATCACCGCATCCTAATTTCTTAAGGTGATCCACATCCTCGTCTAACACAGAATGAGGTTTAATCGTTAACTTAACAGCATAATCAAGTATAGATTTTGTTTTATCATCTAAATCAGATTTTTGATAATCTTTTTTTACCTGTTTGACAAGTTCTTCATCTTTCGTTAATAAATGGAGCGCCGCCCCATGATGTTCTATTCAGTAAAAGCACTCGTTTGTTACTGAAACGACAGTAGCAATCATTTCTCTGACTTTTCTTGGTAAAGGTGATTTCCCAAACATAATCACCTTGTAATAATTAAAATGGGCTTCAAGTGAATTAGGATTTAATGAGTGGACTTTTAAAATGTTAGCCATTTTCCCGTTAAATTGATCATAGAGTTCTTTTAACTTACCTTCCGCATACTCTGATTCTATCATTTGTATTCTTGCCACCATTTTTTCACCTCCCACGTAAATCCAAATTGTTTAGGTAATAG
>NZ_JBMERP010000067.1:0-19788 GCF_049310925.1 Virgibacillus sp. DJP39
CGCTCTTATTTAGTTTTTAGGGTATAAAATTTAAAAATCGCTTGCATTTTCATGCGAAACGGTTTATAATAATTTTTGTGCCTAATTTTTAACACAGTCTGGTAGTAATAGCGGAGAAGACACACCTGTTCCCATACCGAACACAGTAGTTAAGCTCTCCAGCGCCGATGGTAGTTGGAACTTTGTCCCTGCAAGAGTAGGACGTCGCCAGGCTGTACTAAAAATGTAATACTTTCTCATATCGCGGGGTGGAGCAGTCCGGTAGCTCGTTGGGCTCATAACCCAAAGGTCGCAGGTTCGAATCCTGCCCCCGCAACCAATTTAAAAAATAATATATAGTGGTCCGGTAGTTCAGTTGGTTAGAATGCCTGCCTGTCACGCAGGAGGTCGCGGGTTCGAGTCCCGTCCGGACCGCCACTACTTAAAAAATGTCACACATGTTTTTCATTTATATATGAAACATGTGTTTTTGTTTGTCCAAATATGGCTAAGCTACGATAAATAGGTGAGCGCAGAGGGACAGGCACCACAAACTCATCCCACATTTTCAGTCCTGAATAAGATTAAAGTTATGTTAATGATTAGTTACGTATTTTTTCAATTACCCTCCTTTTTTGCTATGATTGCTATAGGATCAACTAACAGACAAGAAGAAACAAAGGTTGGTGTTACATAATGGATGAATTTGATTTTATTAACTCGATTAAACAAAAGTCTTATATGCAATCCTCTTTGATCAAAGGTATAGGAGACGACGCCGCAGTTTTTCGCCAGACATCCGAGGAGGTCGTCGTTGCTGTAGATACATTTGTCGAAGATATACATTTTTCGTTGGAAACAATGAATCCATCTCATATAGGTCACAGGGTACTTGCTGCAAATATTAGTGACATTGCAGCAATGGGAGCCAGACCGGCATTTTATCTTGTTTCTATTACATTACCCAAAAGTTTACCCTCTACTGATAGAGCAGACATTTTTGAAGGGATGCGCTCACTAGCCTCAAGATATAGAATGGATCTAATTGGTGGAGATACAGTCAGCGGTCAGCAATTGTCCATCTCTGTCACTGTTATTGGGTATGTACCACAGAAGAAAGCAAGGTACCGAAGTGATGCACGAGAAGGTGATATTGTTTTTGTAACAGGTACACTTGGTAATTCTCAAGCAGGATTTCATATTCTTAACGGTACTGATACCTATCAGGATGAATCGTATTATATTCAAAAGCATCGATCGCCAATCCCTCAAATAGAATTTGCACAACAAATACAGGAAATTGATCGGGTTGCATTAAATGACATAAGTGATGGAGTGGGTAGTGAGGCAATAGAAATTGCTGAAGCTTCACAGGTCACATTACATATAACTGAAACTGCACTTCCTGTATCAGAATCATTTTCACAATTCCCAAGCGATCTTCAAAAGAAATGGAAGCTGTTTGGCGGAGAAGATTTTGAGTTGGTTGGAACAGTATCAAAACAGAATTGGCAATCTGTGCAACAAGCCGCAAACCGTATAGGAGTAACTGTAACGGAAATAGGTTATGTCAGTGAATACAACAATCATTATGCTTATCTGCATGAAAATAATAGTAGAGTTCCGTTGAAAAAAGACGGATATAATCATTTGAAATAGGTGATGAAATGAATGAACACCAAATTAAAACGCACACAGAAGAAGATACTAAGGTAATAGCTGCTCAGTTGGCTGGTTTATTAGGACCTGGCGATGTGGTAACACTCGAAGGGGATTTAGGAGCTGGTAAAACAACTTTCACTAAAGGCATTGCCACTGGTCTAGGTGTAAAAAGAATTGTAAACAGTCCAACCTATACAATTGTTAAGGAGTATGAAGGAGATCTGCCTTTATACCATATGGATGTCTATAGACTGGAGGATTCTGAAGAAGATATCGGTTTTTCGGAATACTTCGAAGGTGATGGTATATCTATCGTAGAGTGGGCGCACTTTATTAAAGAATATCTACCCAAAGAACGCTTAGATATAAAAATTAACCATATTGATGAGCAAAGCAGGTTAATTCAGTTTTGCCCAAGAGGAAGTCGTTTTGATTCTATTATTGCTTCCTTGAAAGAAAAATTATAATTATGAGTAAGGGGGGATTCCAATATGAATGTTCTTGCGATAGATACATCCAATCAGATTATGGGTGTAGCCCTGGTAAAAGATAACGTGTTAGTTGGTGAAGTCGTAACAAACTTAACTAAAAACCATTCTGTGCGGCTTATGCCAGCTATTGATCAATTAATGAATGATACATCAATGCTGCCAGATCAGTTAGATGAAATTGTAGTTGCTAAAGGGCCTGGGTCATTTACTGGTGTTCGAATAGGACTAGCAACTGCGAAAGCAATGGCTTGGTCACTAGGAATTCCTGTAAAGGGAGTGTCCAGTTTAGAGACACTCGCCTATCAGGGCAGCTTTTTCAATTCATACATTTGCCCATTTTTCGATGCCAGACGTGGGTTGGTTTATACAGGCTTATATCAATGGGCTGATGACCGGATGGTATTAGTTGAAAAAGAGGTAAACATACGAATGGATGAGTGGTTGGATTACATAGCAAATGATCAAAAGCAAGTCCTTTTCTTAAGTCAGGATATAGAGATGCATCGGTCGTTAATAAAGGAAAAAATTGGTGACTTAGCTTATATACCGGACTTGAATTACCATATAGCAAAACCTTCTCATTTAGCATTGGCAGGTAAGGATAAACAGGCAGAAAACACGCATGCATTAACACCAAATTACTTACGGTTGGTTGAAGCAGAAGCGAATTGGTTAAAAGCACAAAAGGATAAGACAAATGCCTGAGTTAGTAGTCAGGTTAATGGAGCTAACAGACATAGACGCGGTAGTTGAAGTTGAAAAAATGTCATTCAGCAGCGCATGGACAGAAGATATTTTTTACCAGGAGATAGTGAATAACCAATTTGCTCATTACTTCGTAGTAGAAGTAGATGAAAAGGTGGTTGGTTATGCAGGACTATGGGTAGTAATTGATGATGCACAAATTACTAACATAGCCATAATGCCAACGTTACGAGGTAATAAATTAGGTGAAAAACTATTTAAATATACGATGGAACAGGCGATACGATTAGGAAGCAGTCGCTTATCTCTTGAAGTAAGGGTTTCAAATATTGTAGCGCAACGAATGTACCGCAAGTTCGGGCTTGTACCAGGTGGACTGCGGAAAAATTATTATACGGATAATAAAGAGGATGCGATAGTTATGTGGGTGAACTTACAATGAAAAAAGATACATACATTATGGGAATTGAAACAAGCTGTGATGAAACAGCGGTAGCTATTTTAAAAAACGGTACGGAAGTTTTGTCGAATGTTGTAGCATCTCAAATTGAGAGTCATAAACGATTTGGTGGAGTTGTTCCGGAAATTGCTTCCAGACACCATGTTGAACAAATGACTATTGTTTTGGAAGAGGCATTCAATCAGGCTGAAGTAACCTGGGAACAGGTCGATGCGATTACGGTTACAGAGGGACCAGGACTAGTGGGCGCATTGCTTATCGGTGTAAATATGGCGAAAGCAATAGCTTTTGCAAAACAGAAGCCTCTTGTTGGTGTTCACCACATAGCAGGTCATATATATGCAAATCGCCTGGAAAAGGAATTTGAATTCCCATTGTTAGCATTGGTAGTATCAGGAGGACATACAGAGCTCGTACTGATGCGTGAACATGGTAACTATGAAGTAATAGGGGAAACACTTGATGACGCAGCAGGTGAGGCGTATGACAAGGTTGCGCGGATGCTTAAGCTACCTTATCCAGGTGGTCCACATGTTGACCGCATGGCAGCTGAAGGTGAGGAAACTATTCCCCTACCACGTGCATGGTTAGAGGAAGGCAGCTTTAACTTTAGTTTTAGTGGGTTGAAATCTTCAGTTATCAACACTATCCACAATGCAGAACAACGTGGGGAAAAAATTAATCCGGCAGATATTGCAGCAAGTTTTCAAGCAAGCGTTGTTGAAGTCTTAACGAAAAAGACTTATCAAGCCGCGATTAAACACAATGTTAAACAAGTTATTGTTGCTGGAGGCGTGGCCGCCAATAAAGGCCTTCGTCAAGCGCTTAACGAGCAATTTGTAAAAACAGATATACCCTTGTTAATTCCACCAATTAACTTGTGTACAGATAATGCTGCGATGATCGCTGCAGCAGGAACAATTGCTTATGAACAAGGCAATCGCTCTGGTTGGGACATGAACGCTAACCCTTCCTTAGTACTAAAATAGAATTTATCAACAAGCCTGTGGATGTAATTAGTAGAACATAGTTAAACAACCAATTAATATGTGGACAGAAAATGTGGATAAATCAATCGTTGCTTGTGGATAATGTGTATAACCTTGTTGAAAACCATTTATTACGCTAGTAATTGTATTAGAATATATGTGGATAAAATAAAAAGCTGATTC
Source organism: Virgibacillus sp. DJP39 (assembly GCF_049310925.1). Lineage (NCBI taxonomy): Bacteria > Bacillati > Bacillota > Bacilli > Caryophanales > Bacillaceae > Virgibacillus > Virgibacillus sp. DJP39. The sequence goes on from NZ_JBMERP010000067.1 coordinate 4,470, forward strand.
TTTTCTGCGATAAGCAGAGGAATCAGCTTTTTATTTCCGTGCCAGGAAGGTTGATACTTTCGGATAACGGTTGATTCCGTGCCAGGAAGGTTGATACTTCCGGATAACGGTTGATTCCCGGCCAGGAAGGTTGATACTTCCGGATAACGGTTGATTCTGGGCCAGGAAGGTTGATACTTTCGGATAACGGTTGATTCCCAGCCAGGAAGGTTGATACTTCCATATAACGGTTGATTTCCCGCCAGGACGGTTGATACTTCCGGATAACGGTTGATTCCGTGCCAGGAAGGTTGATACTTTCGGATAACGGTTGATTCCGGGCCAGGAAGGTTGATACTTCCATATAACGGTTGATTCCCGGCCAGGACGGTCGATACTACCGAATAACGGTTGATTCCCGGCCAGGAAGGTTGATACTTCCGGATAACGGTTGATTCCGTGCCAGGAAGGTTGATACTTTCGGATAACGGTTGATTCCCGGCCAGGAAGGTTGATACTACCGAATAACGGTTGATTCCGGGCCAGGAAGGTTGATTTTCCCGTCTAACTTCCTTATTCCTGAAGCTCTGTCCACTCTTCCATTAGTTGTTCAAGCGTTTGTTTAATGTCACTTGATTCCTGTGTAAGCGCCAAAGCTTTCTCATGATCCTGGAAAACTTCGGGCTTAGTCATTTCTAATTCAAGGCCTGCTAATTCATTTTCTTTTTCCTCAATCATGTTTTCCAGTTCCTCAATACGGCGTTGTACTTTGCGTTCTTCACGTTGACGTACCTTTTCCTCTTTGAAACTCGATTTTCCTGTATCAGCTGCAACCGATTTCAGTTGCTCTTGCTGCAGACGTTCTCTTTCGGCCTGTTCTTCTTTTTTTGCAATATAGTAATCATAATCGCCCAGGTAGTTAGTAACGTGATCCGTTTGTATTTCAACAACCTGTTCGGCAATCTTATTAATAAAGTAACGGTCATGTGAAACAAATATAATGGTGCCGTTATAATCGATTAGTGCTGATTCCAATACTTCCTTACTATCAATGTCCAGGTGGTTTGTCGGTTCATCCAGTACTAGAAAATTAGCGTTCAACATCATTAATTTTGCTAATGAAAGTCTAGCCTTTTCTCCACCACTGAGGGCATGTACCGGCTTTAGTACATCGTCACCGGAAAACAAGAAGTTTCCTAACACTGTACGAATATCTTTCTCATTTTCCTGTGGATATCTGTTCCATAATTCCTGAAGTACAGTATTATTGGGGTTTAAATTTGTTTGTTCCTGGTCATAGTACCCAATTTCTACATTTGTTCCAATTTGAATGGAGCCTGTACTCGGTTTATATTGGCCAGTAATCATTTTCAATAGAGTTGTTTTTCCAACCCCATTCGGTCCTACAAGCGCTATACTATCATTGCGGTTTACGTGAAGGTTCATTTTTTCGAATAAATAGTGATTCCCGTCATCGTATTTAAAAGCCAGGTCATGAATTTTTAACACATCATTGCCACTTCTTTTGGTAGAATCAAAAGAAAACTTTGCTGAGGACTCATCACCTTTTGGCCGATCGAGCTTATCCATTTTCTCAAGCTTCTTTCTTCTGCTTTGTGCCCGTTTCGTTGTGGAAGCCCGTACCAGATTTCGAGCAACAAAGTCTTCCAGCTGCTTTATTTCTGTCTGTTGTTTTTCAAATTCCTTAAACTCCTGCTCATAGTCGAGTGCACGCTGCTCTAAATACTTGCTGTACGAACCATAATATTTTCTAACCTTATGATAGGAAATTTCATAGACAATGGAAACTGTTTTATCCAAAAAGTATCTGTCATGCGATACGATGGTAACAGCACCAGGGTAATTAGATAAGTAGTTTTCAAGCCACCCAAGTGTTTCAATGTCTAAATGGTTTGTTGGTTCATCAAGAATAAGCAGTGAAGGCTTTTGCAGTAACAGTTTTCCTAAAGCCAAACGCGTTTTTTGACCGCCACTAAGTGTACTTATCCGTGTTTGATAGTCAGATTCATAGAAATGCAGACCATTTAGGACAGACTTAATAGAAGCCGCATACTGGTAACCGCCCTCAGTAATAAAAGACTGTTGTTTCGTATCGTATTCCTGCAGCAGCTGGTTATAATTATCATCAGACAATGTGGCTGCCTGTGTCATAGCTTCTTCAATTTTTCTTAATTCCTGTTCCTTACGAAGTAGCGTCTCAAAAACACTTAGCATTTCATCCCAGATAGTTTTGGTTGACTCAAGGCCAGTATTTTGAGATAGATAACCAACTGAAAGATCCTTTGGCTTGTGCATAACTCCTTCATCATAGGAAAACTCGCCAGCCATTATTTTCAGTAAGGTTGATTTACCTGCACCATTTCTTCCTACTATCGCAATTCTATCTTGATCTTTTATTTCAAGTTTTATATTGGATAAAATCTTTTCCGCGCCAAATGACTTACTGATGTCATTCAATTGCATAATAATCATAGCGTTCACCTCAGTACTATCAGTGTATCGTATAACTTTGTAACGAGGCAATATATAACTTGTGGAAATAACCACGACTTATTATATTTTTTCTGCTAAGATATTAGTAATAGAGGTTGTTCAACTAGTCCGGTAAAAATGACACATCGAATGTTCCGGTCCTTTTTATCCTTCTTTTTGAACACGCAATCACGTTAATTGGAGATGAGAACATGACTGATTTCACTCACTTTAATAAACAAGGTAGAGCAAAAATGGTAGATATTAGTGAGAAGAAAGAAACGGAACGAATTGCAATAGCCAAATCAAGTATAGTAGTCACAGAAGAAATCTATACGAAAATTATTGATCAGGGAATTGAAAAAGGAGACGTACTTGCCGTTGCGCAGGTTGCGGGAATTATGGCTGCAAAAAAGACGTCCGATTGGATTCCTATGTGTCACCCCCTGCAATTAAAAGGAGTTAACATAACATTCGACTGGTTGTTATCTGAGAACCATTATGAATTATTAATAGAAGCTTTTGTAAAAACAAAAGGCAGTACCGGGGTTGAGATGGAGGCATTAACAGCCGCATCGGCAACAGCGCTGACCGTTTACGATATGTGTAAAGCACTTGATAAAGGTATGGTTATTGGAAATACGTATTTACTTGAAAAAAAGGGCGGTAAGTCAGGAGACTATCTCCGCGACAACAGGGAGGAATAATGGTGTTGCAAAATAAAATTCCACAAGCCAGCGCCAAACGGTTACCGTTATACTACCGATTCATTAATAATCTGCACATCCAGGGTAAAACGCGCGTATCCTCAAAAGAGTTGAGTGAGGCTGTCAAAGTAGATCCAGCCACCATTCGTCGTGACTTCTCTTATTTTGGTGCTTTAGGAAAAAAGGGATATGGGTACAATGTCGAACATTTACTGAGTTTTTTTCGAAAGACACTGGATCATGATGAACTGACAGAGGTTGCCCTGATAGGTGTAGGGAACCTAGGCACTGCCTTCCTCCATTATAATTTTATGAAAAACAATAATACAAAGATTGTGAAGGCATTTGACGCAGAACCAAGTAAAGTCGGCTTTGACATTGGTGGAATTCCAGTTCTTCACATTGATGAATTAGAAGAAAAAATGCAGGGTATTCATGTTGCTATACTGACAGTGCCATCAAGCGAGGCTGAGGGAATTACAGAGCGTTTGGTCAACACTGGTGTTTCAGGTATATTAAACTTTACACCTGCCAGAATTACAGTTCCTGACAATATCCGTGTCCACCATATTGATCTTGCAGTGGAGTTACAGGCACTCGTATATTTCCTGAAACATTATCCATTGGATGAAGAAGGAAAAAAGGAATAGGCTTTAAAAAGAGGCATAATCCCTAATGAGATTATGTCTCTTTTTGATTTTAATCTAATTTATTCCAACCATAATTCCAATATACAGTGCTAAAACCATTAATAAGGAAGAAATAGCGCTAACAAAGATCGATTGCCTTTTTACAGCGGCGAAGATTGTAATAACCAGGAACAACAGACCCAGTAGGAACAATAAGGAACTTTCTAAACCGAAAGAAAAAGTTACATGATAGAGAGCGCTCGTTTCTTTGGTTGCATTTTGAATATGGGACACAATATCTCCACTGTATATGGCGTTAAAAAGAGGAGAGGCTCCATGTGTTTTCATTAAGTTGAATATTTCGTGAGGTGGCCATGATTGACCCATGAAAGCCGTAACGCCAAATACAATCAGTGCAAAGACACTTTCCAGCCTGGCCCACTTTAATGGATTAAATGCCGGTTGCTTACTTCTTTTTCTGAACAGTATTCCATTTACTAAGGCAAAGATTATAAGCGCAATAATAAGGACATGTTTAATCAATAATGCCTGTCCATAGTTAAACATCAGGCTGTTTTGATATTCTTTTAGAATCGATGCAGCAGGGTCATCATATGAGTTGATATCAATAGTCATCGTAAAAAGTCCTGAAATCAATGCCACGATAAGGCAAGCGATTGCGACAGGGGTGAACCACTTTAAAAAAGCGATCCAGTTGTCTGTATTCTTAGCGAACCAGCTAACAACAAGTAAAAGTCCTATCCAGATTGAAACTGCTAAAAAATGAAGTGTGTGGTAAAGGAACCCCTGCCATTCTGTAATTGTAGCTGCATGGCTTGAACTCGTATAACCTACAAGCATTAGTGCAGTTAATATAAGAGCAAAAATGGTTATGTTCTTGTTTGTTTTCAGTTCCTTGGACAACAGCACACGGATAAGAATGGTTGCAACGAGGGCAATAAACAACCATGATTTTCCTACTTCGAAAGAAAATAAAACACTTTTAAATACAAACCAAAACCCGTTACTACCAGAAAGTATTTCAGCTGTTTTGATAACAGGAAGCAGTGCTGCTAAAGGAATAAGTCCTGTTACCAGAAATAGTACTTTTCTTGGGATATGTAATGATGGTCTTTTATTTTCCGGGACCAATAACAGGATTAATGCCCCGATAAGGACAGAAAAGCAAGTGTATAAAATAAACTCTGTTAATGAAACCAATACGGTCATAAAAAAATCTCCCTTTTACTTTTTGTTTCTACCAAACCAAACCCAGGCAAGTAAAGCAATTCCTGCTATAGCAAATAATGAAATAATACCATAAATTAATGTAGTTGGCTTCTCACTACTACTCGTATTTGTTTCAATCTCGGTTGATTTGGAAGCCGCTTGTTTATCCTGCTTACTTTCTGGTTGAACACTTTCCTCTGAACCTTTAACTGTGAAGGAATAATTGTTTTGAATAATGTGACCATCCGCACCTAACACTTCCCAGTTAACGGTATATGTACCAGGGCTTAGATCCTGGCTGAAAGTTGCCAGTAACATAGTATCATTAATTTGAATGGAAGCCGGTTCAACCTTTTCACTGGTATCTGTTGTTAAAAATAACGTACTTCCATTTTCAATCTTCGTATTAAAAGACAGCTCTATCTCGTTAGTAGGGTTATCCAATACAGCATCCTCACCAGGCGAAGCATTGATAAGCGAGGAGTGTGCTTCTACTGAAACTACGTGAATGGAAATAAAGAACAACGAAAAAATTATTAGAAATAGACTATATTTACGTTTCACCGTATGACGCTCCTTTTTTAATCACTCAACTTTCGCAGACTGAAATAAGTAGGTGCTCCCTGAAATAGTTGAATAAGCGCGCAATCTATTGTTATAGTTGGCACAAAATATATAAAATGCGATGTAACAGTTGGTTGTTTTCCGCTACGGACCGTTGCTTTCCGCGGGCACGGCTTCAGTCTCCTCGAGAAACTTAACGAGGCGGGGTCTTCAGACTCGTGCTGTTCCCGCAGGAGTCAACGATCCTCCGCTCCAATCAACTCATAATTGTGGGAAATTCATGCGCAAATCCATAAAAATGATTTCTATCGTTCACCACAGCAGCGTAGTGTTTTTCCGCAGTGCGCTCGCAGTGCACCGAACATGATTTTTGATTATGTCGCATTTTACATCAGTTACGACAAAGTAAATAGCAACATGTTTTATGAATAGACATATTTGTCATTCGTGTCAAGTACCATATTTCAAGTGCTACAAGTACTACAGTTTATTGCATTCATCATGATTATCTATGTGCGAAAGTTGAGTAATCACTATCATTTCTCACTAATAATAGCATTACTTATATATAATACAGGTTGAAAAAACAGTTTGTTGAAAAATGTTCATTAAATGAAGAAACCATACCTCCGTATAGAGGTATGGCAATGCTGCTTTCTAATGAGTGTCCCTCGACTCTAATCATGTTCGGTTTGACACAGTGGTGAATCATCATGAGGATGGTCTTTATTTTCTAATTGTATGGTCACATGACCTATACCTTTATGTTCTAACTTGTGCTCCAAGGACCTCAGCAACTTTTGACTTTCTCCAATAGACACGCCATCTTCAACTACTGCGTGACAGGAAAGTGCATTCTGTCCACTGGTAATACACCAGACATGCAGGTCATGAATACTTATAATTCCGGGAACATCTTCCATGGTATTTATAATGTCATTCAGATCAACATTTCTCGGTGTACCTTCCATTAAAACATGGACAGCGTCTTTGGTGACCCGCCAGCCGCTTATCAATACAAGAACCGCAACAATAACACTTGCCAGCGGATCAGCCCATCCTAAGTCGAAAAAGATAATAAGTAATGCAGCAATAATTGCGCCTACGGAACCAAGTAAATCACCGAGTACATGAAGAAATGCAGCACGAAGGTTTAAATTATCCTTTGTGTCACCACGCAGTAATATCCAGGCAACGAAAAGGTTTACGATTAAACCGGTAATAGCTATGATTAACATTCCAGTTGATGCAACTTCCGGTGGATCCATAAAACGGTGGTACGCTTCATATAATATATAGAGGGAGATTAGTGTAAGCGTTACGCCATTGAATAATGCCGCCAGTATTTCAAAGCGCTTATAGCCATATGTTTTGCTGTAGTTAGCAACTCTCTCGCCTAAAACGAAGGCAAATAGCCCAACTCCAAGTGAGATGGAATCACTAAGCATATGCCCAGCGTCAGAAAGCAATGCAAGGCTATTGGTTAGGAAACCTCCAACAGCTTCAACAATCATAAATAATGTAGTCAGGATAAAGCTTATCAGTAAAGCTTTTTTGTTAGCTCCATGTGAATGGTCATGCCCATGATCATGGCCCATTTTTTAAACCTCCTTTAACTGTGACAAGCATGGTCAATTGTTTGTTTTAAGACATTCATTACGTGCTCATCGTCATGTGAATAGAATAATGTCGTTCCTTCCCTTCGATATTTCACTAATCGTAAGTTTTTTAAGAAACGCAATTGGTGTGACACAGTTGATTGTCTGAGGTGCAAGTGTTCTGCAATAGTATTTACAGAGTATTCCTGTTGAAAAAGTAAGTGCAGTATTCGTATCCTGGTAGGATCGCCCAATGCCTTGAACGTTTGGGATACCACAAACAGCGTTTCCTCATCCAGGCTCTTTATTGCATCAGACTGTTTTTCTTCCATACTATTCCCTCCATTACTATTACAATTCGCCACAGACTATTGTAAGTGTGTATATATTAACATATGTTCATATAGTAATATTTGTTAGTGTAATTGTCAAATTAAAACGTTAATGGGGAAGTGTACCGAAAATGCATATAGAGGCATTAGGTATTAGTGTAAGTAACTAGTGTGCAAATTTTTGTTCACTAGTCGTTTTCCCTTTGAATTTACAACGTATTCTGAATATTTATGGTAAAGTTGATAAAGAGATTGTAAAGAAAAGTTCTTAAGCTAAGCACCGATAGTTGAATTGGGAGTAACTCTTCTGGAAAAGAGGTAATTAAGTGAAAAAATTCGGGATGATTTTAGGTATTTTTGTAGCAGTTATTGTAGTGTTTGTATTTATTAATAAATTATATTACCCGTCTCTTCCGATAAATGATATATCGGCAAAAGAAGCGATTGACAAACTGAAAGAATCGAATAGTAAAATAACTAAAATTGCAGTAGAAGGCGATTCTATTTGGTATATCACAAGTAGTGAGAACAAAGGAATTTCAATTGCCGACGAAAATATAAAACAACTGATTGCATCAAATGGGTGGGAATTTAAACAGAAAGACGGCAGTGGTTTGTTCTTTGAAAATGACGGAGAAAGATTGATTGCTACTACTCAAATGTGGACTGGAAATTATGTTCTCGTGAAAATCCCAGGAAATTTCAATTAATCCTGATAGGGTTTTTATAGAACAAGTGGGTACAAGAGATGAAGAACAAGATAGTTTAGATTTAACGCATTTATCGTATTAATCATATAGGAGGAGATTCATTTGAAAAAACGAATGTATGCATTTGTTGTAATCGCTTTATCTGTTTCACTTCTCTTAATAGTAGCTGGTTGTACCGAAAAAACAGAAACGAAAACGCAAGATGAGAATATACAAACGATTGAAGCTGTATTACAGAATGCCCTTACACGTCCAAGTGATGAATTAAAAAAAGTGTCGGAAGAGGGACTCGAAGATTTCGTGAAATATGAAGAAAAACTATATAAAGATTATTTTGCAAATGATACGTCCTACCTGCACTTTGTTAATAATTACAGTTGGTCATTAATGATGGAGCCAATTCGAAACAATTACAAATTAAAGGTAAAAAACATTGAATACGAGAAAACAGAATCTAAAGAGATAATTTATGATTTCACCGTAGAAGTACAGTACCAAAAAGAAGGCAGTCAATCATCAGAAGTGGTATTTGTGGATGGGGAAGCTAATATGAACGCAGAACATAAAATAGAAGATCTGTTAATTCGTGATAAAGACTTTCATAAACTTTTTCACAATTAAAGATAAAATCAGCAGTCCGTTATTTTTATCGGAATAATGCTGCAGTTTTGTTTAGAAAGAAGTTTGGCGCTTTGTAGTAAAACTTTAAGGTGAGGGGGGATTCAAATGGTTGAAAAAATTAAAACAAATAGTAATTCGGCCATTTCTTTAACAGTAGGAATTCTTTCGATTTTAATACCAGTAGTTGGCTTAGTCCTTGGTGTGATCGGGGTTGTGGTATCAAGAAAAGCAATAAAAGAAATTGAAAAAACAAATGAGAATGGTAGAGGTTTAGCGACTTCGGGTTTGATTTGTAGCTCGGTTGGAATTATTATTCAAATCTTTGCATTGTTAGGTATTATTGCTTATTATTCTATAACTACCGTAGGATAAATTCAACATTTAGCTTATTGTGCTAACGGGAGGATACTTTGTTAAACAAAAAAGTACTTTCTATTATTATTGGGGTTATCACAACACTTTTCTCCAGTTTTGCTTTAATTACACATAATGATGAATTATTATTACTACCGTCAATCCAACTAATTTTTGGTTTAGTAACAGCGGATATGTTGGTGTCTGGAATTTCTGCTTTTCGTGGAAAAAGAAAAGGATTAGGCTTGTTTTTTACTTTCATAACTTTGTTTATGCTTACTGTTGTCATTTTAAATAACACTATGACAATCGAAGGGATAATTCCAGTTATAGCCTTGTACATGTTTTTTGGAGTTCCAATAGGTATCATTGCGATGTTTGCCCATCGAATAAATACTAGAAATGAATGATAAGGCAACGCATCCTTGTTTAACTTTAGCCGCAGGGCAGTGAAATAGCTTTTATTAAAAATTTGTATAGTTAAGAGGGATAATAATTGGAGGATGTTTAGCGTGTGTTGTGGGATAAACCTAAATGTATTGTATGTTTAAGGGAGATGACGTTGTTTTTATCAAAATGCGATACCCTAAGCGAAAGGGCATTACTGAAATAAAAGCATACATAAGAAACCAAGGTAAATTTATTTGTGAAGACTGTTTTAATAACAAATCCTACTAAATGTACTTAAATAAACAATAAGAAAAATCTCAGTTCAGTGAACTGAGATTTTTCTTCAACTAAATACGGTGCGATTCGTTACACAATTTCATCTGCACTTTTTGTTGTAATTTGCAGTGTTATAGGTTTTAACAGAACCCAATAAGCTGAGCAACAGCTGCTACTTTGTCTTCTCCTTATTACGCATATGGTTGCGCATGAGTCGTATTGCTACACCGAAATCAAGTGTAGCAATGATTGCGAGAAGAATAGTGGAAGAATTCCAAACTGTTTCCCCCGCACTCTGTGTAGCCATGTAGACAAATAATATACCCATAATGAAATATATATTAGCCATAACTTTTGGTGATGTTTTCATAAAAATATTAGCCCCCAACTAAGATCATTTGCATTTGTTCGAGTTGCTGCTGCATTCTCTCTAAATCTTCCGGCGTTAATAAAAATTGAACAAGTACCGAAATAGAATTTAATGACATGTGAACAATGATTGGAACAATAATCCGCTTTGTTTTAACATAAAGGTAAGCAAATACAAAACCCATCGAACTATAGATCAGAATATGCTCTGGTTCGCCATGAATAATCCCGAATGCCAAAGCAGATAAAAGTGCGGCTAGAAAGAAATTCATTTTTTTATAAAGGGAACCAAATATAATCTTCCGGAAAATAATCTCTTCTGCGATTGGTGCAATGATTGCAGGGATAATCATAAATATAGGTGCTGCACGCGTGATATCAATGATCATCTGCGTATTAGCAGATCCCTGTTTAATCCCTAACAGCTGAACTTCAATGATCACCGCTATATACTGAGCGAAATAAGCCATGAACAAACCTGCAATAGACCACAGTATAATTGCGCCAGGTTTTGAAGCATCCCGGGTTGCGGGTATCTGCATATCAGGTTTCATGATAAACAGTATGGCGATAACCCCAGCGGTAAAACTGAAGATTGTCCAATAAATAACTGCCTGGAACTCACTTATTGGAAGCGCGGCGTATAAAAGAGGGGAAAAAATAACCCCGGAAAATTGCATAATTATATAGGTTAAAATTACATACCAGTAACGCTTGGTCAAATTTGAACGACTCCTTCAGTAAATTAAATATATGTTTACCAGTGTATGCAGTACTGTAAAGTTCTAGTAACTTTAGTTTAAAAACTTATATCTCTATATTATCATATTTGGGGTCATGCTTATAATAGAATGGATTATGGAGATAATGTCGAAATATTTTTTTGCAATATAGCTTCCAATTACTTGCAATTTTGTCTCGTATTACTTATGATAATAATTGGAATTAGCACTCAGTTGTGTAGAGTGCTAACAATCATAATAAATAGCAAAATGAATTGAAGGAGGTTGTCTACATGATTAAACCACTAGGAGATCGTGTTGTAATCGAGCTTGTTGAACAAGAGGAAAAAACTGCAAGCGGTATTGTGCTTCCAGACTCTGCAAAGGAAAAGCCGCAAGAAGGTATGGTCGTTGCAGTAGGAACTGGACGTGTAACAGATAATGGAGAAAGAATTGCTTTAGAAGTTTCTGAAGGAAATCGCATTATTTTTTCAAAATTTGCTGGAACAGAAGTGAAGTACGAAGGTAAAGAATACTTGGTTCTTCGTGAAAATGATATTTTAGCTGTTGTAAATTAAACAGCAACGGCAATTTTACTTAGGAAAAGAAATTGAGGAGGTTTTTTAAATGGCTAAACAAATTAAATTTAGTGAAGACGCTCGCCGTGCAATGCTACGAGGTGTAGATACATTAGCAGATGCTGTTAAAGTAACACTTGGACCAAAAGGACGTAACGTTGTTCTGGATAAAAAGTATGGTTCTCCATTAATTACAAATGATGGTGTAACAATTGCAAAAGAAATCGAACTAGAAGATCACTTCGAAAATATGGGTGCACAGCTTGTATCAGAAGTTGCATCAAAAACAAATGATGTTGCTGGTGACGGTACAACAACTGCAACTGTTTTAGCTCAAGCAATGATCCGTGAAGGACTTAAAAACGTTGCATCTGGTGCAAATCCAGTTGGCGTTCGCCGCGGAATTGAAAAAGCTGTAGAACTTGCTGTAAGAGAATTGCAAGCAATTTCTAAACCGATTGAAAACAAAGAATCAATTGCACAGGTTGCAGCAATTTCATCTGGTGATGATGAAGTAGGTAACCTTATTGCAGAAGCAATGGAACGCGTTGGTAATGACGGTGTTATTACTATCGAAGAATCAAAAGGTTTCAACACAGAGCTAGAAGTTGTTGAAGGTATGCAATTTGATCGCGGCTATGCTTCTCCATACATGGTTACAGATCAGGACAAAATGGAAGCAGTATTAGAAGATCCATATATTCTAATCACTGACAAGAAGATTGGTAACATCCAGGAAGTATTACCAGTACTAGAGCAAGTTGTACAACAAGGTAAACCACTTCTATTAGTAGCAGAAGATGTTGAAGGAGAAGCACTTGCAACACTAGTTGTAAACAAACTTCGTGGAACATTTAATGCAGTAGCAGTTAAAGCACCTGGCTTTGGCGATCGTCGTAAAGCAATGCTTGAAGACCTTGCTACATTAACTGGTGCAGAAGTAATTACAGAAGATCTTGGACTTGATCTTAAGAGCACTACAATCGAACAATTAGGTCGCGCTACTAAAGTAGTTGTTACAAAAGAATCAACTACAGTAGTTGAAGGTGGCGGAAACCCTGAAACAATTTCTTCCCGTGTAGCACAAATCCGTGCACAAGCTGAAGAATCAACTTCAGAGTTTGATAAAGAGAAACTACAAGAACGTCTTGCTAAATTAGCTGGCGGTGTGGCAGTAATCAAAGTTGGTGCTGCAACTGAAACTGAGCTAAAAGAACGTAAACTTCGTATTGAAGATGCATTGAACTCTACTCGCGCAGCAGTAGAAGAAGGTATCGTAGCTGGTGGTGGTACTGCACTAGTGAGCGTATACAAAAAAGTAAGCGAATTGGATCTAGTTGGTGATGAAGCTACTGGTGCTAACATTGTACGTCGTGCACTAGAAGAGCCAGTACGTCAAATCGCGCACAACGCAGGCCTTGAAGGTTCTATTATCGTAGAACGTCTTAAAGGAGAAGCGGTTGGCATAGGATTCAACGCAGCAACCGGCGAATGGGTAAACATGGTCGAAGCTGGAATCGTTGATCCAACTAAAGTAACACGTTACGCACTTCAAAACGCAGCATCTGTGGCAGCAATGTTCCTAACAACTGAAGCAGTTGTAGCTGACCTACCAGAAGACGACAACGCTGGTGGCGGCGGAATGCCTGACATGGGTGGCATGGGCGGAATGGGCGGCATGATGTAATTTAGGTTTTTAAACCTTGTTATATCAATGTTAATAACTACCTTTGACAATCCAGGTGTCCGAAAAAAAGACCGATAATAGACGTTGAGATTTTTAGAAGAGTTCTTCCATTAAGTTATTTAACTTTTTGGGTGGGCTCTTTCTTCTTGTTTAAGGGTAGATAATATCATCTATACTAAAATCGTTGAATTTGAATTCTTTTTCCATATCCAAAGTGAAAAACAAATTGATCAAAATGGAATCCTTTTCAGAATATTATTGTAATTTCTTATAGATATATCACACGGTAAGAAGGGGTGTACAATTTTAAGTTGACGTACAATAATATTTGAAAAAATTACTTACAGGTAAAACAAAGGATACTCTTTTTAAAAGGAGATAGTCCTTTTACTAGGGCAATGGGTAGCGGGGAGGTGGGGCAGTTACCACTCTTATTTATTATTTTACATATTCTTTGTTTGAGAGCGGTATAACTTTAATTTTTTTCTATTTATTGCCATAATAAAAAAGTAATATTTGGGAGGGTGAGATAAATGAACAAAAAACTACAAGTATTTGTTTCTTCAACATATTTAGATTTGAAGGATGAAAGGCAGAAAGCAGTTGAAGGTATTCTGAGAGCAGGTCATATACCCGCAGGAATGGAGTTGTTTACTGCTGCTAGTAAAAGTCAATGGCAGGTTATAGAAGAATGGATAAAAGAGTCAGACATTCTTATGCTAATACTAGGAGGAAAGTACGGTTCAATAGAACCTGAAACAGGAAAAAGTTACACTCAGCTAGAATATGAATTTGCAATGAAACATAAAATACCAGTTTTTTCTATTGTTTTAAATGAACAATACTTAATTAACAAGAAAAGTGCAGACATAAGTCTTGAACTATTTGAACGTGATGTAAGAGAACCTAATGTCAAAAAATATAATGACTTTAAAAAATTGGTGCTATCAAACTTGGTAAAGTTTGTTGAAAATATAAGTGAAATAGCAACCGAAGTTTCTTATTCTTTACAGGAATTTGTTAGAAAAGATAAAACTGAGTATCATTTTCGGGGTTGGGTCAGAAGTACTGACCTCGAAGGAGAAAATAGTGTAAAACCTCAACAGAATCAAAAGTTGTTTGAATTGGATGAAACATTATTAAGCGAGGTAATCAATAAAGTCGAGCAGGAGTATTTTGTTGATATCATTGGGCAAATATCAACTTACTGTTCCTATGAGAGTAAAACAAGAGAGATGATAGATGATTTTGTTTACGTGTATTCTAGACCAACAAAAAAGTTTTTTAATGAAGAATTGCAGAAGGTATTTTCTAAATTGTTAAAGGCTCTTGATGACTATACAAATCACTTAGTAACAAATTTCTTTCCCAAAAACAATAGACTATACTTATATCCTGAATTAAACATTGATTATCAATGGGTGGGTGATGAAGGAAGGCAATTATACGACAAGCACTATAGAAAGTTGTCAGAATTTTCAAGAGATACAATAAAAGAGATTATAAACTTTGTACACGACTCAAGGGTTACGCTTTATCAGTAATTTCAAAGAATATTATAAAAGGGTGGTTAGGAAATGGATAAATCTTTGAGTTTTAAAGACTTGATGTACATTGATAAAAAGGTTTTAAAACGTGCAGAGAGTATTCATAAGAAGCATTACAGTAGCTTTTTTACTAATAAAAAAGCTGAAAATGCTTCTAGTAATAGAATGTTAACCGCATATCCATTAATGATTGGGACAGAAAATTATTATAATGGTGAACTTTTAAGTACATATGCAGTCTTCAAATCAATGCGAGAGCTAAATAAAACTTATAGAGTAACAGCCTATTACTTTGAAAATCTAATTTTTAGAATTATGTCGTTTTGGGAGTATCTTTATCAGTTTTTAAATTTGCATTTCCACTTAGAATTATATGATTTTAGAGCAAAGAACAGAATAATAGAGCGTTCAGGTTACACTCCTGAGTTTTTAGATGAAGGGATAGGAAAACGATTAGAGTTTATACCAAAATCCAAAGAAGAACAGAAGAGAATAAGGAAGGAATTGCAAAAAAAACTTCAAATTATTAATAG
>NZ_JBMERP010000068.1:0-19760 GCF_049310925.1 Virgibacillus sp. DJP39
TAAACGCAATACGTCCGTTAATGTTTTAGAGGAAAGCACGCCAGTGCTTTGGTGGAAACTCTTTCTGAAAGGAAAGATAAGGGCACCATTGAGAAGCTTGCAGGTACCCTAGAACCCCACTGCTTTAGCTGTGGGAGTTGTCAGGTTATTTACCCCAGACCATTCGTTTGATAATTGGAAAATGATTATCCTTAATATAAATGTGGATTTCGTTGATCAAATTTATTTTGGACAGCATGTATCCGTTTACACTTGGATGAAAAAAATAGGGAAGACCAGCTTGCAATTGTATGAGGAAATTTGGCAGGGTGAACGACTTTGTGCAAAAGGAACCGTAGTATATGTAAATTATAATGTAAAGGATCAAAAGTCTGAACCAATTCCTGAAATGATTAGAAGGGAATTGGAAACACACTTATATAAAGGTGAGCAGTAAATGTACTAACTATATAGAGTGAGTATATTCCAAAGTGGTATTCGTGCACCTATTACAGGTTATTATGGTTAAAATAAATTAAGAAGTTAGCTTGTTAGGATAAAACCTTCACAAGCTTTTTCAATTACAAAATTCACCTTCTATGTTAGATTTTTATTGTGTTATATTTTGGCTCATTTCGTAAATTTTGTTGCTTTTTAATCTTCGTATTTGATATAAAACTGCGACGTAACTCACCGCTACGGAAATACACTCGCTTTCCGCGGGAGGCTGGTGAGCCTCCTCGTGCTACGCACTGCGGGGTCTCACCGATGCCTTTCCTCCCGCAGGAGTCTTCGTGTATTTCCTCCGCTGAGTATAGTGTTAAACAATGATGAACATTTATCTAGTCTGATTGATTGGAGCGGAGGACCGTTGACTCCTGCGGGAACAGCACGAGTCTGAAGACCCCGGAGAGTGGTTTTCTCGAGGAGGCTGAAGCCGTGCCCGCGGAAAGCAACGGTCCGCAGCGGAAATCAATCTAGCGTTATGTCGCATTCTATAAACTTTGTGTCATAAACAACAATCTTTTAGAAAACAGCCTATATTTTAGACTACTCAGGGAAATGTAATATATTTCATCAGTAAAGCAAACAATACCTTGAAGTAACAAAATGGAGGAAACAGACCCATGTATGATATTATTCGTATTTTTATACTTCAGCTAGTGTTAGTGCCAATATTGTCCCTGCGTATCGTATTTGTAGTTAAAAACTTAATACTGTTAGGCTCAATATTTGGCTTTTTAGAGGCCTTAATTTATGTTTTTGGTCTGTCAATTGTATTAAGTGGCGAACAAAGCATTGCCGAAATGTTAATCTATGCTTTAGGGTTTGGAATAGGTATTTCTATTGGTGGATTTATTGAAAATAAATTAGCGATCGGGTACACCTCACTTACTGTTAATCTGATACAAAAAAACCCGGAACTTGTCACCAAACTCCGAGATCAAGGATTTGGTGTTACAGTGTTTGAAGGCGCGGGCAGGGATGGTATACGTTACCAACTGCAGATTCTTACTAGTAGAAGTCTTGAGGGGAAGGTCATGAAAATGATTGAAGAAGATGAGCCCCATGCATTTATCATCTCATACGAGCCACGAAAGTTTAAAGGAGGATATCTCCTTAAAGCTATGAAGAAGAGAATGAAACGGAACAGTTAGGGAGATGGAATAAATGGTACAATTAGGTTAAGAATTCGCGAAATAATATAGGGGGTTGATTATGGGCCTTAATGAAGGTTCTGTGCTTGCAGTTATTTTTTTAATAGGTTTACTTCTGGTTGTTAATTTGTTTGGAAATCAGCTTTTGTTTGCTCGGAAGTACGTGGCAATAAGCGTTATTTTAATTTTACTTGCTGGTTGTGGAACTGAATCATCATCTCCATCTGATTCTAAGGAAAATAATCAGCCTGCAGAAGAAACAGAGAATGGTACGAATACGCAGGAAACAAATGAAAACAAGCAAACTACTAATGACAAAACTAGTGAAGAAGATAACAATGGGAATACCCAAAACAATACAAAGTCGCCAAATGCTACTGTAACAAGAGTAATTGACGGCGATACAATCGAAATATCTATGAACGGAAAAAATGAAGACGTGAGGTTATTATTAATTGATACACCTGAAACTGTTCATCCAAGTAAACCTGTAGAGCCATTTGGCAAAGCAGCATCACAATTCGTAAAAGATAAACTAACAGGTGAAAAGGTCCGTGTCAAAGTTGGAAAAGAAGAACGGGACAAATATGGAAGGTTATTAGCATACGTCTTTATTAATGGTGAAACTATTCAGGAAAAACTACTTCGACAAGGCTTAGCACGGACGGCATATCTATACAACGATTTAACTATGTTAGATGAATTTCATACTGTCCAAAGCAAAGCGAAAAATAATGACCAAGGTGTATGGTCGATACCTGGGTATGCACATGTGGATCATAATCATGGTTTTCATTATCAAGACGAACCTAGCAGTGAACCAACCGAAGACAAGAATCGAGAAACTAGTGGTCTATTATATGATCCATCTGGCCCTGATAGAGATTGTGGTGACTTTGACACACACCAACAGGCACAGGATTTTTATGAGGCAGCAGGTGGTCCTCAAAAAGATCCGCACCGTTTAGATGGTGACGGAGAAGGGGTTGCATGCGATAGTTTGCCATAAATTTAGGGTATAATCGATATAGTGCGCCAGAATAATAACTTTTTACTATGTTAAAACCAACAGCTAGCCCTTTTGTGGAGTAGCTGTTGGTTTTTCTTCTAAAGTATATGACTTACTTGAACCCCTGTATCCTTGAAAAGAACTGTTTGACAAATTTGTAGAAAATTTCCTCTGACGGTGCGAGATCTTTTCGCTTCAGTTTAATAACGCCCACAGTTCTTCTCACCTCGGGAATCTTTATTGGGATCTTGACTGTCATTCTTGGTGTGGATTCATGGAATGTACTTTCCGGCAGAAGGGTCACACCAATACCGGCAGAAACAAGGCCTTTAATAGCATCTAAATCCTCACCTTCTGATGAGACTTTTGGAACGAAACCAACCTGTCTGCATGCATCCACAATTATTTTTTCCAGTACAAATCCTTTAGGAAAGCTTACAAATTCGTCGTTTTTTAAGTCTGTTAAAAACAAGCTATCCCTTTTTGCCAGATCATGCGAGATTGGCAATAGTGCTAAAATATTTTCGGTGAATAATATCTGACTTTCAATCTCTGGGTCATCTTTTGGAACGGGTCCAAGAAATGCAACATCTATTTCATCGTTCTTTACTGAATCAATCAAAAAATTGTAAGATCCCTGTCGCAGGTGAAATGCAACATTTGGGTGTGCATCCTTAAAAGCCGAGATGACATTAGGTAATAAGTGATTTGACAGACTAGTTGGAAATCCTATTTTGATTGTCCCGCGTTCTGGATCTAAATATTCGTCTATCTGTTTTCTCGCATTATCTATTGCTTTCATTGCAAGTTTTGTATGCGTGTAAAATGTCTTTCCGATTTGTGTTAATTTTATATTTCTGCCTTCACGTTCAAATAAAGTGACACCTAGTTCTCCCTCTAAATTAGAAATTTGTCTACTTACCGCTGACTGAGCAACATGCAGATTAACAGCTGCTTCGGACATGTGTTCACGTTCTGCAACCTCCATAAAATAGCGTAATTGACGTAGTTCCATTCATTATCCCACCCATTCATATCAAAAAGAGATGATTCTAATCTAAAGTATATATTGTTTAGATTGATTTGAAAACCTATAATAAATATAACACCCTTAAACGGGATTAGAACGGGGGTATTAATGATGAGTTATAATAAAATACCAAAAGCTCAGGGCCTTTATCGCCCAGAATTCGAACATGATGCATGTGGAATTGGCTTGTATGCTCATATAAACGGAGTTCCTACACACGATATTATAAAAAAAGGACTTCATATGCTTTGTCAGTTAGACCATCGTGGGGGTCATGGAAGTGATCCGGAGACTGGTGATGGAGCAGGATTACTAACCCAAATTCCAGATAGCTTTTTTAGAAAAGTTTCTCCCGAAATAAATCTGCCTGAAAAAGGTCGCTACGGTGTTGGAATGATCTTTTTCTCAAACGATGATAGCGATAGAGAAGAAGCAGAAACTCAAATTAATACTTTTATAACACAAACAGGGCAAACAGTTCTTGGATGGAGAACTGTACCTACAAATATCAGAAAAATTGGAAAAAAGGCAAAAGAAAGTTGCCCTGTAATTCGACAAGTATTTATAGGCGCAGATCCAAGTTTAAAAGATGGCATAGAATTTGAACGTAAGTTATACATTATTCGGAAACAATCAGAAAAATTAGCTGCGCAAAGAGAAGAGAGCTTTTACTTCACAAGCCTTTCGAGTCAGACAATAGTATACAAAGGACTACTTACACCTGAACAAATGGATACTTTTTATATAGATTTACAGGATGAGGATTTTGTATCTGCTTTTTCTATGGTACATTCCCGATTTAGTACAAACACATTTCCCAGCTGGGAAAGAGCCCATCCAAATCGTTACTTGATGCATAATGGAGAGATTAACACATTAAGAGGTAACATCAATTGGATGAGAGCACGTGAAGAACAATTTGTGTCAGATGCATTCGGGGATGATTTGGAAAAAGTACTTCCAATCCTGGATTCTGATGGTAGTGACTCTTCCATCTTAGATAATGCTTTAGAATTTTTTGTGCTGGCTGGACGGAAACCAGCGCATGCAGCAATGATGTTAATACCGGAGCCATGGGTAAACAATCCACATATGTCAAAAGAAAAGAAAGCTTTTTACGAGTATCATAGTTCACTAATGGAGCCTTGGGATGGACCGACAACTATTTCATTTACTGACGGTAAACAAATTGGAGCAATTTTAGACCGAAATGGTTTGCGCCCCGCAAGGTATTATGTGACAAAAGATGATTATCTTATCTTTTCTTCTGAGGTAGGTGTTGTCGAAGTTGAAGAAGACAATATCCTGTATAAGGATCGTTTGAGTCCTGGAAAAATGCTATTACTTGATATAGAAGAAGGACGGATAATTTCAGACGATGAAATAAAAACGGAAATGTCTGAAGCGGCACCTTACCGTGAATGGTTGGATACACAGCTTACCAAACTGAAAAACAAGGTAGAAACGTTAGATGAAATGCCTTTTGATAATGTTGTGACACGACAAAAAGCGTTTGGTTATACGTATGAGGATGTTCAAAAATACCTGATCCCTTTAGTTGCTGATGAGAAAGATCCTATCGGCGCAATGGGTAATGACGTTCCTTTAGCAGTGTTATCAGATCGACCACAATCGTTATTCTCTTATTTTAAGCAATTGTTTGCACAAGTAACGAACCCACCAATCGATGCATATCGGGAACAACTTGTAACATCTACCATGAGTCTACTTGGACCTGAGGGAGATATTCTCCACCCAAGCAAACTAAATTGTCGTAGACTCCAGGTTGATACACCAGTGCTATCCAATCGCCAACTTCGTTTATTGCAATCTGATAGTTATCAGGGATTTACTAGTAGAACGATAGATACATTGTTTTATGATGACCTTGAAAGCGCACTTGATAAGATTTGTCAAGATGCCGACGAAGCAATCGAGGCAGGTGTAAGCATTATAGTTCTCACAGACCGGAACATGGACGCGGAGGCAATTGCTGTCCCTTCTCTCTTGGCTGTAAGTGCATTGCATCAGTATCTAGTAGCACAGGGTACACGTACACAGGTAAGTATCATTGCTGAAACAGGTGAGGCTAGGGAAGTACACCATTTTGCTGCATTAATTGGTTATGGTGCTAATGCTATAAATCCGTATCTGGCTTATGCAACATTGAGTCAAGTAATTAAGGATGACAATTTAACATACAGCTATCAAGAAGCTGTGGGTAAATATATTAGTGGAATTACTGAAGGCGTTGTAAAAGTAATGTCTAAAATGGGCATATCCACTATTCAAAGTTATCGTGGTGCCCAAATATTTGAAGCAGTTGGCATTAGCAAAACTGTGATCGATCGTTATTTCACAGGAACAGCGTCACAACTTGGAGGAATTGAGCTTGAGACAATTGCTGAAGAAGCGGTCAAGCGTCATAATACTGCCTATGCAAACAATATTGATGACACCCTTGATTCGGGAAGTGATTTCCAATGGAGAAAAGGCGGGGAACATCATGCTTTTAATCCGAATACAGTCCATAAGCTGCAATGGGCTTGTCGTAGAGGCGATTATAATTTGTTTAAAGAGTATTCTACAGCTGCAAATGAAGAAAGAATTAACTTTTTACGTAACCTATTTTCCTTTAAGAAAACAAATTCAATACCAATAGAAGAAGTAGAATCTGTAGATAAGATTGTAAAACGGTTTAAAACTGGTGCTATGTCCTTTGGTTCCTTGAGTCAAGAAGCGCATGAATCGTTAGCAATCGCCATGAACAGAATTGGTGGTAAAAGTAATAGTGGAGAAGGCGGAGAAAATCCTAACAGGTTTGTAACAGATGAAAATGGTGACTCTCGCAGAAGTGCCATTAAACAAATCGCTTCCGGACGTTTTGGTGTAAAAAGTCATTATCTGGTTAATGCTGACGAGCTGCAAATTAAAATGGCTCAAGGTGCTAAACCAGGAGAAGGTGGACAACTGCCAGGAAATAAAGTGTATCCATGGGTGGCTGACGTTCGCGGGTCAACTCCTGGAGTGGGTTTAATTTCACCACCACCACATCACGATATTTATTCGATTGAAGATATGGCGCAACTTATTCACGATTTAAAGAACGCCAACCGTGATGCTCGGATTAGTGTTAAGTTGGTTGCAAAAGCAGGAATTGGGACAATCGCATCAGGTGTAGCAAAGGGTAAAGCTGATGTTATTTCCGTAAGTGGATATGACGGTGGAACAGGTGCTTCACCAAAAACAAGCATCAAACATACCGGGTTACCTTGGGAGCTTGGTCTTGCAGAAACACATCAGTCGCTAATGTTAAATGGACTACGCGACCGTGTGGTGCTTGAGACTGATGGGAAGTTAATGACTGGAAAAGATGTTGTTTTAGCTGCCTTACTTGGAGCCGAGGAGTATGGATTTGCAACTGCCCCCCTTGTAGTCCTTGGTTGTGTGATGATGCGAGTTTGCCATATGAACACTTGCCCTGTTGGGATTGCAACTCAAGATCCTGAACTAAGAAAAAAATTCATGGGCGACGCTGATCATGTTGTTAACTTCATGCATTATATAGCTGAAGAAGTAAGAGAAATCATGGCAGATCTAGGTTTCAAAACAATGGAAGAGATGATTGGCAGAACTGATGTATTAGCTGTAAGTGATCGAGCAAAAGCACATTGGAAGGCGAAATATTTGGACCTGTCTACATTACTTTATCAAGTAGAGGGACCACGAACCTGTCAAACAAGCCAGAATCATCATCTAGATGAGTCACTGGATTTAAGTGAAATATTACCGGCAGTACAAACTGCCATTGAGCATAATCAAAAAGTGGATCTTACGTATCCAATTAAAAATACGAACCGTGTGGTTGGAACTATTGTAGGTAGTGAGATATCGAAAAGATATGGAGAAGCGGGCTTACCTGATGATTCCATTACATTAAGATTTAACGGGTCGGCCGGTCAGAGCTTCGGAGCCTATATACCAAGAGGAATGTCATTATGGCTAACTGGTGATGCGAATGATTTTGTTGGAAAAGGAATGTCTGGTGGAAAAGTGGTAGTTTCTTCTCCAGCCAAAGCTAAGCTTTATGAATCGACTAATGTAATCATCGGAAACGTTGCATTTTACGGTGCCACAAGTGGCGAAGCATATATTAATGGTTTTGCAGGTGAACGCTTTGCTGTTAGAAACAGTGGAGCAAACGTAGTTGTAGAAGGTATAGGCGACCACGGATGCGAATATATGACTGGTGGAACAGCAGTTATTTTAGGTGAAGTTGGTAAAAACTTTGCCGCTGGAATGTCAGGTGGTACGGCTTATGTACTTGCTGAAGAGTTAGCTGCATTTAAAGAATTGTGCAACAAGGAACTGATAGAATTTGAATCTCTGGCTGATCCAATTGAAGTAGAGCAAGTAAAACAAATGGTTCAAAATCATTACCTTTTTACACAAAGTCAGAAAGCAGCCTATGTACTGGATAATTGGAAGGATTGTGTAGAAAAATTTGTAAAGGTTACACCAATAGATTACAAATTAATGCGTGAAAAAATTCAGTCATATAAAAATGAAGGCTTATCAGATGAAGAAGCTGAGATGAATGCTTTTCAATCAAAAAATGAAAAGAAAGTCATTGTAACACAAACAGAAAAGCCCCAAGTCGTAACATTATAGAGAAGAAAGGGGAGGTATTATATGGGAAAAGCTACAGGTTTCATGGATTACAAACGTGAAGAATCCGAAGAACGGAATCCACTTAAACGATTAAATGACTGGAACGAATATAAGGCGCCATTTTCTGATGAAGTTTTAAGCAGACAGGGATCCAGGTGTATGGACTGTGGAACTCCTTTCTGCCAAATTGGTGAAGAGATAAATGGATCTACAACTGGATGTCCTGTATACAACTTAATACCAGAATGGAACGATCTGGCATACCGTGGCCAGTGGAAAGAAGCTTTGAAACGGCTACTAAAAACAAATAACTTTCCTGAATTTACAGGAAGAGTATGTCCAGCACCGTGTGAGGGATCTTGTACAGTTGCTATTTCTGATCCCGCTGTTGCAATTAAAAGTATCGAGCGGGCAATAATCGATAAAGGTTTCGCAAATGGGTGGATGACGCCACAGATTCCTGAGAAGAGAACTGGTAAAACAGTTGCAGTGATTGGTTCTGGTCCAGCGGGATTAGCCAGTGCAGATCAATTGAATAAAGCCGGACATACGGTGACTATCTATGAACGCGACGACCGGGCTGGTGGACTACTAATGTACGGTATTCCAAACATGAAGCTTGAAAAAGCTATTGTTGAAAGAAGAGTCAGACTGCTGGAACAAGAGGGCGTAGATTTTGTGCTTAATACGGAAATTGGAAAAGACATATCATGTGAAGAATTGAAAATTAAACATGATGCAGTCATCCTATGTACTGGTGCACAGAAACAACGTGACTTAGTTATCGAAGGCAGGGAAGCAAATGGTGTGCATTTTGCGATGGACTATCTAACTGCTTCTACTAAAAAGATACTGGGTAATGAGTTGGATGACAATGAATTCATTGATGCAGAGGGAAAAGATGTGATTGTGATTGGTGGTGGCGATACAGGTGCAGATTGTATCGCAACAGCACTGCGCCACAACTGTAACAGTGTTGTTCAGTTCGGCAAGCACCCACAACTTCCATCAGTGCGATTAGATAGCAACGCATGGCCAGAGTATCCTAACTTATTTACAGTTGAATATGCTCATAAAGAAGCAACAGCTAAATTTGGTGAGGATCCACGTAATTATTCAATCCAAACGAAGCGGTTCGTTTCAGATGATGAGGGGAATTTAAAAGAAGTTCATACTATTCAAATGGAAAAGGTTAGAGATAAGGATGGAAGGTTTGTTTTTAATGAACTACCAGGCACTGAAAAGGTTTGGCCAGCACAACTTGTTTTCATAGCGATTGGGTTTGAAGGACCTGAATCACAGATAGTTGAACAAATAGGGCTAGCTACGAACAAAAATAACATTGAAGCAAAATATGGTGAATTCACTACAAATGTAGACAAAGTTTTTGCGGCTGGTGATGCTAGAAGAGGTCAAAGTTTAATCGTTTGGGCGATTAATGAAGGTCGTGAAGCAGCTTTTAAAGTAGATCATTATTTGATGGGAAGTTCTGTTTTACCATCGTATCTTGAAGTATAGTATGATTTGAAATAACCACTCCAATTGCCACGTCTGGCTCTAATGGAGTGGTTATTTTTTTGATTTACTTTTGTAGTACTTATATCCATATTAGAACAAATTCGTTAAAAAGTTCCATAGAAGACCATTTGTCTAGTATAATGAACATAGTCAGATTTGCATATGATGTTTCTTTTAGAGAATCCTATATATTAAGTCTAATAAATACAAAAAAACGAGGGTTAAATACATGAGTAAAACAAATTTTGAGCATTACAATTTAAGTGATGTAATAAGAAAGGCACTTGATTTGTTGAAATACGATTTTCCTACAAAGGTCCAAGTTGAAGTAATACCAAAAGCCTTGAAAAACCAGGATCTTGTAGTGAAATCACAAACAGGAAGTGGTAAAACTGCAGCCTTTGGTATACCCATTTGCGACATGATTGAATGGGAAGAAAAAGAACCTCAGGCGTTAGTGCTTACACCTACAAGGGAGCTTGCTGTTCAAGTACAGGAAGATCTAACGAACATTGGCAGGTTTAAGCGGATCAAAGCAACAGCTGTTTACGGCAAAGAACCGTTTGCGAAACAAAAAGAAGAACTAAAACAAAAAACACATATAGTTGTTGGTACACCTGGTCGTGTGATGGACCATATTGAAAGAGAAACGTTAGATCTAAGCAATATAAAATATCTGATCATTGACGAGGCAGATGAAATGCTTAATATGGGTTTCATCAAAAAAGTAGAAGCAATCATAAAAGAGCTACCAACCAATAGGGTAACAATGGTGTTTTCAGCTACACTTCCTAAAGACGTCGAAAATCTTTGTCACAAGCATATGAAAGACCCTGTCAACATTGAAATTGACGACACTGGAATAACTACTGGTACAATTGATCATCGAATTATCGAAGTAAAACAGGAAGAAAAACTTTCTTTGCTTAAAGATATCACAATTGTAGAGAATCCGGACAGCTGTATTATTTTTTGCAGAACAAAAGAGCATGTTGACACAGTATTTGAGGAACTTGAAGAAGCTAATTATGCGTGTGAGAAGCTTCATGGAGGATTGGAGCAAGAAGACCGGTTTGCTGTTATGAATGGTTTCAAAACTGGAAATTTCCGTTACCTTGTGGCTACTGACGTTGCTGCCAGGGGAATTGATATTGATAACGTTACAATTGTTATTAACTATGACGTCCCTTTGGAGAAAGAGAGCTACGTTCATCGCACTGGAAGAACAGGTCGAGCAGGTAATGAAGGAAAGGCAATAACATTTGCGACACCTCATGAAGGAAAATTTGTAAGGTCAATTGAAAATTATATTGACTTTGAGATTTCTACCATGGAAGTTCCAAGCAAACAGGAAGTTGCTAAAAATAGACCTGCATTTGAAGAAAAAAGCAGTGGTCGCAGAATAGTTAAGAATAATAAGACCGCTAGGATAAATAAAGATATCGTCAAGCTGCACTTCAGTGGAGGGAAAAAGAAGAAGATTCGTGCTGTTGATTTTGTTGGCACTATCGCTAAGATTCCTGGGGTAACTGCAGAAGATATTGGGATCATAACCATCCACGATAATTTTTCCTACGTTGATATCCTTAATGGAAAAGGTTCATTAGTTGTACAGGCAATGGATAATACACCAGTCAAAGGAAAGAAACTTAAGGTTAGTACAGCAATTAAGTAATTCGTAAGTTTTGTTGCTTTTTAAGCCGCAGGTGATATAACGTATTGAATTTATTTAACGCTGTTCCGACCAAGGAATCATCCGTTATTCAAGAATAGCGGTGGTTTTAACAGAAGTCGTACTTGTTTCCCTCTGGAAAGCGCAAGTTTTTCTGCATGGTCGGATCAGAATAGATTTAATAAAAAGTAGTAGGAAATAAAGTGTTGGTGTCAAAAACAATAATCTTTCAGAAAACAGCCAATACTAAAGAGCAAGGGATGATTCTATCAGCAGAATCGTCCCTTTTTTTGTGGCTTGCAGCAATTTAGGATATCCTTGCCAAAGAATTGAAATGACAGTATTACATAAAACAGATAGATTCCGTCGCTTACATCTATCTGTAATTCCTTCAAGATTGAAGCTGTTTTATGTCTGTGCTATCAAAGTAAACGACGAGGAAACATTTTAAAAAATAAATCTTTCTAAATATTATAATTCTATTGAAAAATAAATGAATTAAATTATAATAGAGAGACTTAATTAAAGGAGGAGTTCAATTGAAGGCACTTGAAAAGATTAGTAATTTTGCCGGCAACACATTTGCATTATGGGTTATTTTCTTCGCTCTTTTAAGTTTCTTTTTACCAGGAGGTTTTACATGGATCGCACCACACATAGCGCTTCTCCTTGGAATTATTATGTTTGGAATGGGACTAACGCTTTCCCTAAGTGATTTTAAAGCAGTTTTTCAGGCACCAAAGAGTGTACTAGTTGCTGTATTTACGCAGTTCACTATTATGCCTTTGTTAGCTTTTGGACTTGCTACTGTATTTCAACTTCCAGCAGAAATCGCTGTGGGGGTTATATTGGTAGGATGTTGTCCTGGTGGTACTGCTTCTAATGTAATGACTTTCTTAGCAAAAGGCAATACAGCTTTGTCTGTATCTGTAACAGCAGTAGCAACATTGCTAGCCCCTATTCTCACACCAGCATTGACGCTGCTTTTAGCAAGTAAATGGTTACCTGTCTCAGCGGGTAGTATGTTTCTATCAATTGTGCAAATTGTTTTAATCCCGATTGTTCTTGGAATCGTGATTCGCATGTTATTCCGTAAACAAGTAGAAAAAAGTGTTACAGTATTACCACTTGTTTCAGTGATTGGAATTGTGGCCGTTGCGTCCGCAGTAGTTGCAATTAATACTGAAAATATTATCAAAGAGGGCCTAGTGATTTTTGGTGTTGTTGTTTTACATAATGTGTTAGGGCTTATTCTTGGATTTGGTATAGCAAGGTTATTTAAATTTGATTTTCGCGATCAAAAGGCTATATCAATTGAAGTAGGAATGCAAAATTCTGGGCTGGGTGCTACACTGGCGCTTGCTTATTTTTCACCGATTGCTGCTGTTCCTAGCGCTATCTTTAGTGTTTGGCACAACATATCAGGGCCAATCTTAGCAACTTGGTGGGGTAAGAAAAGTGAAGAAATCGAACCTCCAGTAGATAAGAGTGAAAAAACCGCTTAGTAATAAGGAAGTTTTACAATTAAGAAAGTAAATATTTTCCTTATCACCCCCGTCGCGTTTTATGTAATGAATATAACAAATAAGCCATGACAATATTTGTCATGGCCTATTTACTATATGAAGTTGCGTTAAGAACGAACGATTGCTTTAAAACAAACACTCCAAAATTTTCTTAAAGAGTTAAAAAAAAGATTAATTGTATAAAATTCGGCCCTGTAAGGAAAATAACTACTAACTGGGTTAATTCTAGTTCTGTGTATTTTCAGGAGGGCCATATACGATGTCCATACAGCTGATTGAGGTTTACACCCCTAAATTCAAAATGGAGAATATAAGTGTTTCTTTGAATGAATTCCCTATTATTTATGAATGGATAACAAATGACACGGAAGATAATGACACGCTTTTAAAAATTTTTGTGAAAACGGATGATACAGAGAAAGTATTAAATTATTTGGAAACTCTTTCTACTGAACAAAACAACTTTCATGTTTTTTTGTATCCTGTTCAAACATATATTCCAGACCTGTATGAGTGGAAAGAGCAAGACAAATCACAGGAAGAAAATAAGGAAAAAGAACTGGTAAGGGTAAGCAGACATGAGCTTTACTCAGTAGTGAGTACTTCCTCTAAAGCAAGCCTTAGTTACACATGGTTCCTGATTTTATCATCAATAGTAGCTACTGTTGGAATTATAAAGAACAGTGCAGCTATTGTTATTGGTGCTATGGTAATCGCTCCTCTAATTGGTCCAATTGTTGCTACAGCATTTGCCAGCGTGTTAGGGGACTATAAACTGCTTTATAAATCTCTCATAAACGCCCTTTATGGATTGGCTATTCCTTTCTTTTTGGCAGCGGCCTTTGGATTCTTTTTCTCACTTCCCATTAATAGTACGGAATTTTTATCGAGAACCAACATTGTATTTGTTGATATTATAGCCGCACTTGCTTCGGGGGCTGCAGGAGCTATTTCATTTGTAAAGCAGGCACATGGAACGCTGGTGGGGGTAATGGTGTCAATCGCTTTGCTTCCTCCAGTCATTGTACTTGGAATGACAGCCGGAGCATTTCAGTGGGAGGCTGCTCTAACACCCTTTCTACTGTTATTGTTAAATATAAATTCCATTCTTTTTTCGGCTATTGTTGTGTTTTGGGTGTATGGGATACAGCCCATTAAGTGGAAAGAAATTGAGATGGCAAATATATCAAAGGCTTATTCACTTATTTTTGTAAGTGTAATTATTATTTTTCTTACGGTTATAATTCTTTATGTACAATTCTAAAGGAGTCTATTGTGTTTTTATCTGTTTTGATAAATAACCCTGTATTTAGGAATTCTGTAGAGATCCAAATGGGGTTTCTTTTTTGCATGCGCCCTTTTTTCGTTCATTCGGGACAAATGCATAGCCAGAGCATTGCTTTAGGCATAGATTATAACAAACGGGAGGGGGTGAAATAATGGGAAGAAATAGACCAATGGGTTATGGATATGGTGGATGTGCACCTATCGCAGCTCCTGTTCAGAACAACAATAACGGCTTTATTTTGTTAGTCGTTCTTTTCGTATTATTGGTGATTATTGGTAATAACTATGGAAAGGAAGAGCATTGCCCGCCTGGAACTGTACCGGTAGATTAAAAAGTCAGCATCTACCTTTCCTTATTTATGTTGCTTAAAAAATGTCTTTTCAACTTAAAACGGATAAATTTGCATGTTTTTTTTCTGATGTATTATAAATCTGCAGGAGTGGCACTATATTATGGTGCTATTCCTTTTATTTAAAATAGGAATGTACTAGCCTGTGTCTTCCATTTTATTTACATAACTTACAGGTATTTTTAATTAGTAATATGCAGTATTACCCTTACTTTGCCCTGAGAAAGGATAATTCATATTGATCGCTTATTTTATGATGAAGATACTGGTCTCTATCGGACTTATATTAACATTGAGACATTTACTGACACGAATTAATCAGATTGAAATAATTTATTATTATTTAATTGTAACTTCTTTATTGCAGATTGTGCCCAACATAATCGTTCTAAATTTAGAGCTAATTAAAATACAGCAGTCAATTATAATAATACCGATCTTACAAGCAGATAGATTAATCATACTACCCATTCTGACTTTATGGATGCTTTATCTCCATAAAAAGCTGTATGGAAGATATCTAGTAAACTTTATAATCACTGTTATCTGGACATTTTCATTTATTGGACTAACCATTCTAAATAAAGCAATGGATGTCATAACCTTTCACGGTTGGAATATAGGTATTGGCTTAGTAGAGATGTTATGTATTTATGCTTTACTTATTGGGTTCTACATAATATTTCAATCGATATTACGAAAGGAAATGGATATAAAATAATATGTTGCTACTACCAAAAAGTTTTGATGCTAATGAAATATTTGTGTTGTTGATAGGCATCATAGTGACAACGGCCTTCATTTTGTTGCCTAGAAGGTTCACCAGGTTGGAAACTATTCTCATCCTAAGTTTTAACTTTTTTTTGGCTTCAGTTGTCGATCGAATATTAGCAGGTGATGTGTTAAATTTCTACAACATTATGGACGATCCTAAATTTGAAGTAATGGATTTATTTATTTATATGTTTGTCTATCCTTTTTTTGTGTATCTCGTTTTATATATCTATTCATTTATTAATCATGACAATATTGTTTTTTTTCTATTGTTGACTGTCATGGTTACTATGGGGTTTGAGATGTTATCAGTTAAACTTAATGTTTTTCAGTACAAAAAATGGAACATTATGTACTCAGGAATTGCTTATACGATTCTTTACTCCTTAAATGTCTTTTTCTTAAAGTATGTGAAAGTAGTTATTGCCAAAATTAAATTTAGAAATTAAGTTTCAGAAACTTTATAATCAAGTAAAAGGATAACACCTTAGACAAAAGGATTTGATTTAATTGATGCATCTAGTGATGAAGCTGTTCTTTTTAATTGCTGCAATTAGGTGGGGTGATTGGAGAAATTGGCAAAAATATTATCCGACGATTCTATTTTTTATCTTAATGGATTTATTTTATAATTATCTACTTTACGAATATCCCATGTGGGAATTTCATGAAGGAGACATACCAGTTTTACACTATGAGGTATTTATTGTATTATCTTTCATTATTGTTCGTTATCCTGCAACAATACTTATTTATCTTGGTAACTTTCCAGCTGGAAAACTTAAATCTATATTTTGGATAACTTTTTGGGTATTACTCTATACCATTGTTGAAGTTATTGATCTTTACTTAGGTTTAATTTCACATCATAACGGGTGGAATCTAGGATGGTCAATCTTGTTTAATGTTGTGATGTTTTTAACGCTTAAAATACACTACCATAAACCACTTCTTGCTTGGTGTATATCTATAATATGGATTTTATTTTTGTGGAATGTCTTTGATATACCTATGGATGTGTTAAAAAAATAATACTTTTAATACTTTGAGACTGTTTTCCGGAAAATTGTTGGTTTTGACGCGAAATCTATACACTGCGACGTAACTTCTATGTATATTTCCCATTGCCCTTTTAGATTGGTGCTGATCCAGCGCCGCGGAAAAACACTCGCTTTGTGGGGAACGCTTCAGCCTCCTTGCCCCGGCAAGGGGTATGCCGATGTTGTCCGCAAAGGACGGTCTTAGTCGGCCCTTATCATCTACCGCTCACTGCGGGGTCTTCAAACTGTTCCTTTCCCACTGGATAAGGAAAGCTTCTAGAGAGACATCGTACGAAAAAAATGGGCTTTTCATTTTTGAGGAGTCTCGCATTTTCCCGCAGCTTTAGATAGCTTTCTTCTCAAGGAAGCGTGAAAATATAGGACTTAGACTTAGTGAAGGTAGAATACGAAGACTCCTACGGGAACAGCACGAGTCCGAAGACCCCGGAAGAAGCGTTCTTTGCTTCTGAGGAGACTGAGGCCGTGCCTGTGGAAAGCGAAATATTCTGTCAGAACGGCGGCGTCAAAAGAATTTTCACTACGTCGCAGTTTTTATCAACTATGTTAGGTGAAAAGCAACAAAACTTGCGAAAAGGGCATACTTTAAGTAAATAAAGTGAGAGAATTGTCTAAATAATCATCCTTTTGACCTATCGTTTCTATACTTAAAAAAATATATAATTAAATCACGTTATTTGATAGTGAATTAATTAAATTTTAGGAGGAAACCTAGTGTTCAAAAAAGCATCTGCTCTAGCTTTATCCGTAACATTAATAGGAAGTTTTGCTTTTTCCAGTGATTCAGTACAAGTGAATTCTGATTATGAGAAAGTGTCTAAAGACTATAATTTGAGTTTGATAGACAAGATTGGTGCATCACCAGATCTTGCAGAAAAGGCAAAGGAATTAGGGGTGAGTTTGTCGAAAGCTGATCCGGCTGAAAAGTTAAATAATGGTACAAAGTTTCAGCAGGCTGGGGATAATCATGTGGCCTACAATAAAACGCAAGGTGAAGTTCCTATGCTGGTAATACTAGCAAAATATAAAGATAGTGATGAGCCGGTTGGAGACCCAGAAGGCCAAGTTCCAGCGCAGTATTTTGAGGATCTGATTTTCGGTGATACTTATAATCCTTATGAATTACCAATGTTTGAACAGTATGCAGAATTCAATGGCAAAACAGTACCTACTGATAAAACAATGCAAACTGCCTATAGGGAATCTAGTTATGGCAAGGTAGAACTTGTTAGAAAGGAAGATACAGATTTTGCATGGGTGGAACTTCCAAGAGGAGCATCCTACTATTTAGATCAGAAGGGGACATATGCAGCGGGCGGAGTATACAAACTTGGTAACGTAAATGGTGATGCGCACATGGGTGAATTCGTTCGGGACACTCTAAAGGCCGCTGACAGTACTGTTGACTTTAGTAAGTATGCTGAGGAAGGAGAAGTTCCTAATATATTCATTATTCATGAAGGAACAGGTGCAGAGTTTAGTAGAGATCCTGCCCAGATCTGGTCACACAAATGGAGTCTATTAAGTGCACTTTTTTATGGTAAATACTATGAAACTGGAATTCCGGCAGCACAATATGAGGGTTTATCTCAAACTGAATGGATAAATAAAACTATTGCAGAAGATATGACTTATGATGGCGTGGTCGTAAACAATTATAATGTCCAGCCTGAAATTGGTGGAAATGTTTCTGGTTATAACTTAGCAACTGGTGGCTATGATGAAGAGTTGAAAACAGGCCCATTCCCAGCACAACCTGGAGTTTACGCACACGAATTTGGTCATGCTTTAGGATTACCAGATTTCTATGATACAACATATAGTTCAGAAGGTGTAGGAAACTATTCAATGATGGCAGGTGGATCCTGGATGCGTTATCCGGATGCTTCTGCATACTCAGGTAACTCACCAACGCATTTTGATCCATTCTCTAAAATTTTCTTAGAGTGGATTGAGCCAATTCAAGTAACACCTGAAGACGCAGTGCAAACTATTACACTTCCTTCTATTGATAAAGCTGACTCAGACAATGGAGTTGTAAAAATGAAAGTTCCTGGTTCAAATGGTACTGAATACTTCTTATTTGAAAACATCCAGCAAAGTGGATTTAACGAAGGTTTAATTCGACAAGGTAAGGATTCTCACGGACTAGTTGCATGGCATGTTGATGAAAATATCATTGATTTGTATCAAACTGCTGGTTTCCGTCCAAACAACGTCGAGAATTGGATGAATAAGCGATTTCAGTATAACCAATCACAAACAGCTAGTGATGGTACACTTGTAACACATTACGGTTTGTCCGTTCTTCAGGCTGATGGTAACTATGATCTTGAAAAGTATGTAAACCGTGGTGACGCTGGTGACTTCTTGCAGACAGGTGATGAAATTACACCTAATTCTAGTAACGTTCATACAGGTTCTTACTACTTCTGGAAGGATTCTAGCAATGTACCAGGTAATAGTGGAATTAACGTGACAAACATTAAAGAGAACGCTGATGGTTCTATTACAGCTAAGTTCTTTTATCAAAAGTAATTGAACGTATTAAAATGAAACAATACTAGGCAGACCGGAAAATCTATCCGGTTTGTTTTTTTTGTCAGTAAGGAAGATGAAAACTTTCCTTACTGCATAAGTGCAGCCAAGTTTCCTAAAGTTTGTTTGAATCCTATATAAAAAATAATTGGCAGCAGAGGTCTCAATGGTGTACAAGAATTCGTTCTGGGTAGTGTCAGTCACAAGGTTGCTAAACGTGCGAATTGCCCAGTACTCATTGTGAAGTGAAAGTAAATAATCCAATAATCTTATGAGTTGATCAACAAGAGAGTCAGACAAGTATCGTTCACTACATAAGTATTACTAAAATATTGCGTAAATTCAAATAATGTATTATAGTGAACTGATAACCTTCTTTATTGCCAAAATTTGTTAAATTTTATCGCATTTTGTACGATAATGGCAAAACTATTGAAAGATAGTGGCGCAAAACTATAGGGACTAAGTTGGCTCAGGCCAATATGTTAACCAGTTCTCGAATACTACTCCTTATTCCTGAAAGGGGAATGTGATTTGGAATTAGAAGATGTTTTAGACATTGTGAATAATGATATAAAAATGTTACAGAATCTCCTTCTAGTAGTCAATGAACATGTAAATGAACTTACTGACCCGCTTTTAGTACAGGTGAGTCAACTGTTAGATAGAAAGTTAAATCAGAGAGATCAC